>CAMEPN010000377.1 GCA_945931735.1 uncultured Clostridia bacterium | reverse complement strand
CTTGACATAACATCCTGCGAGGCGCTGGAAAACGCGCTTATGAATTACGACGGGACGCTGTTTATCATTTCGCACGACCGCTACCTCATTAATAAGCTTGCCGACAAGATATACTATCTGACCCCCGACGGAGTAAAGGAATATATCGGCGATTACGACGCATATGCGCTTACCATGATGAATGTTGCTGCCGAAAAGCCTGCTGTTTCCGCGGAAAAAACGGAAAAGGTGAACGACTACAAACTGAAAAAGGAGCGCGAGTCGGAGCGCCGCAAGCTGAACACCAAGGTATCCCGCGCCGAAAAGGAGATCGAGGAGCTTGACGCGCTCATAAACGCCAAAACGGAGGAGCTTTCGGGTCTGTCTGACTATCAGAAGGCGATGGAGCTTTCCGAGGAGATCGAGAAGCTGCGCAGCCGTCAGGAGGAAGCAATGGCGATCTGGGAAGAGGCGTCAATGGCGCTGGAGGAGTTTGACGTATGACAAAGCAGATAAAGGAATATCTCGCGTATATCTGCGCATTCATGGATAAGGAACATTCTCCTGAGGAATACCGCGCGGAAAGGGAACTGCTGCTCAAAAGAATAGCCTTGTATCAGCACGAGCGGCTAATACATCTGCTGGTTACGCTGGCGTTCGCGCTGCTGTTTATGATTTCGCTGGCGATATTTCTGATGATCGGCGGAATAGGCACTGCGGTGCTCACGGTGCTGCTTCTGGCGCTGCTTATCCCTTACATAAAGCACTATTATTTCCTCGAAAACTCCGTGCAGAAGCTCTATACTTTTTATTATAAGATAGAAAAAATATGATAAAACACCCGCGTTTTTTACAGACGCGGGTGTTTGTGATTTGTGTGAAGTATTTGTGAAAAATGATGAAATTATTTGTGCACCTTTTTTTCCGATACCCCCTTTACAAATTATTTTTTTCTGTTATACTTATCTAAGGTCGCCGCGCCGAAAATGTGCTGTTTTCGGACGGCAAAATACTAATGCCGCATTTACGGCATTTTAAAAAGCAGAAATAAGAAAACGTTTACAGCAAAAGGAGGGGGTAAAATGTTCCTTTTCAGATGGCTCTGGAAGAACATGGAGGGCTGCCGCGCAATATACATATGCGCCCTGCTACTGACGGTGATTTGTCAGTCAATGTATATCATCACGCCGTATTTCACTTCGCAGATAACCGACACATTTATCGTCAACGACCATGCTCTGGAAAACCTTCGCGATCATGGCGACGTGTTGGTGTGGATGCTTGTCGGCATGGTCGGATTTACCGTGCTGCGCGGTGTTTTGCAGTATGTCGATACGATGATGTATGAGCATTCTTCGCAGACGCTGATTTACCGCGTCAGAAAGGTGCTTTTCCACAATATTGAAAATCAAGACGCGCGGTTCTATAATTTCTACCGCACGGGCGATATCATGACGCGCGTTTCGGGCGACCTCGATATGGTGCGCCATTCTATCGCGTGGATAATAAAGGCAATGGTTGAGTGCCTTGTGCTTTTCTCAGCGTCGCTTATTTTCTTTTTCACTATCGACTGGCTCATGGCGCTGTGCCTTATCGCGCTCACGCCTGTGATATTGTTCATCACATGGCTTTTCAAGCGCAAAGTAGGTCCTATGTACGTCGACCAGCGCGAAAGTATGTCCCGCATGAACACCGCCGCAGAGGAGAATATCTCGGGCAACCGCGTCGTAAAGGCGTTCGCGCGCGAGGACTTCGAGATGAAAAAATTCGACGAGTGCAGCAAGGAATACTGCGCCGCGACAAAAAAGGCGGCGTTCACATGGCTTAAATTCTTCCCGTTCCTCGAAACAACGGCGCAGTCGCTCTCGGTGGTAATGCTTGTGTGCGGAGGTCTTTTCGTTATCGGCGGAAGAATTACCTTTGGCGAATACACAGCATTTTCGGGGCTTATCTGGACGCTCTCCAACCCCATGAGAACGCTCGGAAACATTGTAAACGACCTCCAGCGTTTCTCCGCTTCCGCGAATAAGATAATCGAGATATATTACGGCGCTCCGCGCATTGTCACCCGCGCCGACGCGGTAGACAAGCCGGACAGATTCGACGGCAAGGTCGAGTTCGACCATGTAAGCTTCGCTTACGGAGATACAAAGGTTTTGGACGACCTTTCCTTTACGATAGACCCGGGTGAAACGGTAGTTCTTATGGGCGAAACCGGCTCGGGAAAGACCGCGCTGACCGAGCTTATCCCGCGCATATATGACGTTACGTCGGGTGAAGTCAGAGTTGACGGAGTGAATGTCACAAAGCTTAAGCTTGATCAACTCCGCTCCAACATAGGCGTCGCGACGCAGGACGTACTGCTGTACTCCGACACGATCGACGGAAACATAAGCTTCGGCGACAGCGATATGCCCGAGGAGGACGTTGTAAAGGTGGCAAAGGAAGCCGACGCCGACGGCTTTATCCGCAGGCTTTCCGACGGCTACGACACCATTATCGGAGAGCGCGGCGTAGGTCTT
>CAMEPN010000376.1 GCA_945931735.1 uncultured Clostridia bacterium | reverse complement strand
GCTTTTTGCAGCTCGAACACAGCATCATTTTCATTCACCTATCTCTCTTTCTTTATGTCTTATGTCAGGAAGTTCAGAAATTCAAAATTATAAAACCATCTGAACAAATAAGTCGAATTTACCGTCACTTCGTTGAAGAACATGACATCTCCGCCCGTAAGAGCTGTCACAAAGCGGAACACGATACAGATTATGCAGACGGTTATAAGCCCCTGCACCAGCCCCGCAACGCCGCCGAGCAGCGAGTTTACGCTTCCGACAACGGGTATCTTGTTCACCAGCTTGAGCGCCTTTGCAATGACGTCAAGTATTATCAGCACCAGAATAAAGATCACGATAAACAGCAGCGTCTGCACCGCCATAATGAATACCGGCTCGATTATCCCGTTTACAACGGCTTCCTTTGCCGAGGACGACGCGTCCATCATATTGAGCAACACGGTGCGCATTGCGGAAGTGCTTCCGCTTTCGATATCGCCCGCCATTCCCCCGAAAACTGTCGGAAGCGCCTGACCGACCTCGCCGGAATAATCCGCAAACGGCGAGAAGAAATCCGAGCCGACCGCATTGACCGCAATAAACTGCGCCGCCGCGAGCTTGCCCACACCGTATTTCTCTATGTCCGACATATTAAATTCAGCCGTCTTTGCGTTTACCGAGGTAAGGTCGATCTCGTCGGTTATCCCGAATAGCGAAAGATCCGCGTTCTCTATCCCCGTTTGGCTGAAATCAAGGTCGGAAAGGTCTACGACCGCCTTGCCCGTACCCTCGTATTTCGGCTGGTATTCGCCCGCGGGAACGCCCGAGATAAGTATTTTGTCAAAATCCACCTCGTCTATTCCGCTTAGGGTGACCGCGCCCATGGATTCGTCGAGCGCGCTGTCGACCGCCTCGGATATCGGCTGCTCGATAAAGCTGTCGTAAAGCATATTCGCAAGCGGCTCGCTCACAAGCATCGCGCAGATAAACGCAACGACCGCCGCCGCTATACCGACGATAACGCTCGCGAAGCCCCTTTTTACCCCCGCGAAAACCATTCCTCCGATCACGGCAAGCACAATTATATCATATATTATCGCAAATTGAGATCCCATATTGCTCCTTTCTCAAAAAACCGTCAAAGGTCTTTTTTCTGGACAGTGTTGTACCCGATAAGATAAGCGCTGCCGTTTATTATTCTGAAATCGGAATAGATGTCGTCAAGCTCATACTCCGCCGTCTGCTCCGCAGAGGAATTGTAAACGCACAGCCGCGAGCCGTTGAGTATATACAGCTTCCCGCCGTAAACGCCAAACGCCGTTATGCTATCGGGAGATAGGCTCCCCTTTTCCTCCAGCCCGTCGCCGTAAACGGTGACTGTCTCGCCGTTGGACGCGGTGTCATGGAAAACCACCGCGCGTATTCCGCTGCTTTCGGATATTCCCGAAACCGTCTTGGAAAAATGCGCCTGCTCGGTCATCTCGCCGCTGTCCTTGTCAAGCAGGAAGCTGCCGCCGCTCGTCACGACGTATATACCATCGCGGCAGTATTCCAGCGAAAACGTGATGTCGCTGCCGATATCCGTCTGCCAAATCATGTCCTCGGAATTATTCAGGTCGAACCTCAGCACGCTCAGCCGAAGCTCTCCCCCGCGCTCGCCGATAACCGACACGAAAATACTGCTGTCGTCGTCGGAAAAGCACACCTGCATCACCTTGTTCTCCGGCGAAGCCCAGCGGAATATCTGCTTGCCCTCCGAGCTGAACACATAAACGTAGTTCGCATATCTCGCCGAGGTCGTGACGACCGCGCTGCGCTCCGTGCTGCCCGTTACCGCGAAAACAATGCTGTCGTCCAGCGTGTTTGAGTACAGCTCCTCCGAGCGGGAATAAAAGCGGAAGCTCTTTCCGTTTTTGTCGTAGACAAGCGCCCTTTTCGAGTTTACCGATGCGGCGGGATTCTGAAATCCGTGCTGAAATCCCGCGATATTCGCGCCCTCGGAATTGTAGGTATAAAGGTAGGTGTCCGTCAGCAGGCAGAAGTTGTCCCCGAGGGAATACAGCTCGTAGCCCGTGCTTCCCGGAAGCTCGACAGGAAATCCGCCCGTCCCTACGTCAAGCGCGGCGTCCTTAAACGGGGAGATTATCGCCGTCCAGTTCGACGCGACCAATATTATAACAAGCCCGATAAGAAGCACCACCGCGAAATTCAGCATGAACCTGCGCTGCTTTTTCTTTTTGCGGAACTTGTTGATATTGTTCCTGTCCTCCATTATAACACCATCCTTAGCTGTTAGTCAAGGGTCAATAATACACCTCGTTAAGGTAAAGCCCCTCGGGCGGGAGCGTTATCCCGCTCAGCGACCTGTCGCCCGTTTCGAGCGCGCGGAGGATATCCTCCTCGGTGCGCCTGCCCTCGCTTATGTAGAGCAGCGTGCCGGTCACTATCCTCACCATATTATACAAAAAGCCGTTTCCGCGTATGCGAAGCTCGCACAGCCCGTCGTTTTCCGACACGGAAAC
>CAMEPN010000375.1 GCA_945931735.1 uncultured Clostridia bacterium | reverse complement strand
ATAACGAAACAGGAGGATCTCAAAATGACAGAGCTTGTATTTATTTTAGACCGCAGCGGTTCCATGTCGGGGCTGGAAAAGGACACTATCGGAGGCTTTAACTCAATGCTGGAAAAGCAGCGCAAAGAACCGGGCGAAGCCGTAGTATCGACAGTGCTGTTTGACAATGAAATTGAGGTTATCCATGACCGTGTGCCCGTCACAAATGTGCCGAGCCTTACCGACAAGGAATACTTTGTCCGCGGCTGCACGGCGCTTCTGGACGCCGTCGGCGGCGCGATACGGCATATCGGCAATGTTCACAAATATGCCCGCAGGGAAGATGTGCCGGAAAAGACCCTGTTTATCATCACGACCGACGGTATGGAGAACGCCAGCCGCCGCTACACCTATTACAAGGTGCGAAGCATGAACGATAGTCAAAAAGAGCGTTATGGCTGGAAATTTATAATCCGCTGCGCCAACATCGACGCAGCGGCAGAAGCGCAAAGAATGGGCATTGACGAGTCTATGGCTGCCAACTACAACTGTGACGAGGACGGGACCGCCCTCAATTTTGAGGTCATAAGCGAAGCGATAACCAATGTCAGAATGTGCCGTGCGCCGCTGTCTGCCGACTGGAAAAGGAAGATCGACGCCGATTACAAGGAGCGAAGAGGAAATAGATGATCGGAGCAATTCCGGGCGATATCATCGGCAGCCCGTATGAATTTGACCGCGGTAATAAGAGCAAGGATTTGCCCTTGTTCTCGGAAAATTCCGCCTATACCGATGACACGGTGATCACCCTGCCGTTGGAATGGCATTTCTTGACGCTCAGCCCGACGCGACCGACGATTTGATTTTGAGAAGCCTTGCCGAACATTTGTGCCGATTTGCTAAGATGTAGCCGAATGGGGGATATGGCGGTATGTTCCGGATGTAATACAAATATACGCATTCTTTATCCCCTAGATAAGCCCATATAAGGAACTGCGTTATCTCACTTTGCGGGAATACGCCGTGTAAGTATACCCGATAAGCAATATTTCTCACCTAAAGCCCAATTTGTCAACTATTTTTCAAAAACAGGTTGACAATCAGGCTTTGATGTTGTATAATGTTATTCGGTTAACCAAAGAAATTAGGAGGGCATGGTATGTCGGTAAAAAGTGACGCTGCGATTTTTCTTGAACAGAACAGGGGCAGGATCGTTTCGGGACAGGAGCTTGCCGATAGGCTCGGCGTAACGCGCGCCGCGGTCAGCAAGGCTGTAAAAGCGCTGCGCGAGGAGGGATACAGGATATCCGCCGCGCCGAACAGGGGCTATATTCTTGAGCAGGAAAGCGACGTTCTGTCCGAAGAGGGCATTCGCATGATGCTTGCGGACAAGCACAGGTCGCTGCCGCTCAAGGTTTACAAAAGCATCGACTCAACCAACAACGAAGCAAAGCGCTTCGCAATGCTCGGAGCGCCGCACGGCACGGTCATTGCCGCCGACAGCCAGACAAACGGCAGGGGCAGGCGCGGAAACAGCTTCTATTCCCCCGCGGGAACAGGGCTGTACATGAGCGTAGTTCTGCGCCCCGAAAAGCCGCTCTCCGACTGCACCTACACCACCATAGCCGCCGCCGACGCTCTCGCCGACACTATCGAGGAGCTGACCGACTGCGAGCCGAAAATAAAGTGGGTCAACGATATCATCGTCAACGACAGAAAGGTCTGCGGCATTCTCACCGAAGCGGTTAGCGATATCGAAAGCGGCATGGCGGAGGTCGTAATAGTCGGCGTTGGGCTTAATGTCACGACGGAGGATTTTCCGCCCGAAATAGCCCGGACGGCAGGCTCCCTTTGCTGCTCCGCAACGCGAAACAGCCTTGCCGCAGGGATAATTTCGCGCATAATGGAATACACCCGCTCTGCGGACAGCCGCGCCCTGCTCGACAGCTACCGCAGCCGCAGCGCGATACTCGGCGAAACTGTTTCGTTCATCCGAAACGGAGAAAAAATAACCGCTCTCGCGAGCGGGATAGACGACAACGGAAGCCTGATAGTTCAGACCGCAAACGGAACGGAACGGCTGAGATCGGGCGAAATTTCAATTGTGAGGAACAAAATAAATGGATAACACCGCGACAAAAAAGAAAGTTAATGTTCTCAGTCTTGTACTGTGCGCGCTGTTTGCCGCTTTGACGGCGGTCGGCGCTTTCATTCAGATACCCCTGCCCCATTTGGACTATTTTACGCTGCAATTCCTTTTCGTGGTACTTTCGGGTATCACCCTCGGGCCTAAGCTCGGCGCGGCGTCTATCGCCGTTTACGTCCTGCTCGGACTGGCTGGCGTGCCTATCTTCGCGGCGGGCGGCGGTATAGCTTACGTTTTAAGACCGAGCTTCGGCTACCTTGCGGCGTTCATCGCGGCAAGCTTCGTTACCGGACTTATCTGCCAAAAGCTCAATGCGGACAGGTTCTGGAAATATCTTATCGCCGCTCTCGGCGGGTTCGTCGTGACATACGCGATAGGGCTTGTGTATGAAT
>CAMEPN010000374.1 GCA_945931735.1 uncultured Clostridia bacterium | reverse complement strand
GGCGCGGTTTTTATACAAAGTCTATTTCTGTTTTAACAGACATTTCCCTTTTTCGCGGGAACAGCGGCTCAATCCTGCTTTTCAACGGGAGCGTCGGGGGCGTTCTTCTTTACGCTCTCAACGCCGTTTTTGCAGCTTGCCATGGTCTTGTAACCCTCCGAGGTCGCGATTATCTCGCCGTTTCTTGCCTTGAGCCTAAATCTCAGCTCTCCCGCCTTGTCCTTGTAAATCTCGAATTTGGGGTGCTTTAATACCTCGTAATTTTCGACAGTCTGATCCTCAACACCGCCTACGCAGTTGTTCTTTACGCTCTCGATGCCCTTCATGCAGGCAGCCTCGGTCGTGTAAACCTCGGAAGTGGCAATAACCTGACCGTTAGTTGCCTTTAAGTCGAACTTAATGCCGGTAGCTGTCTTTTTTACAACAAATTTGCCCATTGAAATTACCGTCCTTTCAGTTTAGACCGCCGATTTTTTCGGTGTCATAAAAATAATGTTACGGCGATATCAGAAAACGCATTCTCTATGTACCGCTTGTGTACATTATACATTATTTTCGGCAAAATGTCCAGAGTTTTTGCAAACTTCGTTTATTTACTGAAAAATTATTTTTTATAATCATTCCGGCAGACGCACGGCAAGGTCAGCGGCGTTTTGAAATTTAGATCAACAGCAGGGATTTACTTTTCCGTCATCCATACGCGCATCTGGTTTTCGCCGCGGTTTCCCCATGTGTAATACGGAATGGCGGTCGCCGTAAATTCCGTTTCGGGCAGTGGCTCGCAGGTGTACAGCCCCTCGATATCGCCGCTGCGGACTGCTTCGGCGGTGATAGTGACGGTGCCCGAAAGCAGCTTTGCATTGTAGTCCGAAACTGTCAGTTTTCCGCCCTTTTTCAGCGAAAGCGACAGTATATCGCCGTTGTCCGCGCCCTCGAAGCAGTACACGAGCGGCCCTCTTACGACGGCGGTGCAGCCGGTAAGCTCGGGTATCTTCGGGCTTGCATAGACATATCTCGGCGTATCGTCAAGCTCAAGCAGCAGTTCATCTCCCGCGCGGACGGAAAGGTAAACATACCCATTTATGGGCGCAGCGTTTACTTTTTTGCCGTTAAGGGAGAGCGAATATTTCCCGCTCCATGCAGGTATACGCAGCGCAAGCTGTTTTTCTCCCGCCGTGACTTTGTAACGAACCTTAAATTCATAGGGATATTCCGTCGAACAGGTGAGCTTCAGCCCGTTGTCAAAGCTGATCTCGCCCGCCGCATACATATGGCAGAACACGGTGCTGTCGTTCTCTCCGTAGGCGTATTTCCCGAAAGAGGAGATAAGCCTTGCCGCATTCGGGGGGCAGCAGGCGCAGGTATACCAGCCGGGGCGCTGCGTTTTTGTGTGCCAGTGGGTTGACGCAACACCCGATATCCCCGGGACGATTTCAAGCGGGTTGCAGTAGAAGAATTTCTTTCCGTCAAGCTGTATTCCCGCCAGAACGGTGTTGTAAAAAGCGCGCTCCATTACGTCGGCGTATTCCCCGTTGGGGTCGTTTTCCAGCATTCTCGACGCAAAGAACATAAGCCCGATAGACGCGCAGGTTTCGTTGTACGCGGTATCATTCGGCAGGTCGTAGTCCACGCTGAACGCTTCGCCGTTCAAGGTCGAGCCTATACCGCCGGTAAGGTACATACGTCGCTTTGTAATGCTTTCCCAAAGCCTGCGGCAGGCGGCGAGCAGCTCGGCGTCGCCGTTTTCCGAGGCAAGGTCGGCGGCTCCGGTATACAAATACACCGCGCGCACCGCGTGGCCTACCGCGTCGTTCTGCTTTTTCAGCGGGGCGTGGTTCTGCGCGTATTCGTGATTTGTCGCGTCGTTGCCCCAGACTGTCCAGTCGCGCTTTGCGGCTTCCTTTTCAAAAAAAGCGGGGTCCTCTCCGCGGACATTTATGAAATGCTCTGCAAGCTCAAGGCAGTGACGGTTTCCTGTCAGGCGGTACAGCTTCATCAGCGCAAGTTCTACCTCGGGGTGGCCGGGATAGCCCTCCGCGCCTTGGGTTATGAACCGCGAATAAATGTTCTCCGCGCAGCGCTCCATTACACGCAGCAGCTTGTCCTTGCCCGTCGTTTCGTAATAGGCGCACGCCGCCTCGATAAAATGCCCCGCGCAGTAAAGCTCGTGACCCTCCATGAGGTTCTGCCAGCGCTTCTCCCTGTCCTTTATCGTGAAATAGGTGTCGAGGTAGCCGTCCTCGTCCTGCGCCTGCGCGATGATGTCGATAAGCTCGTCGACTCTGCTTTCAAGCTCGCTGTCGGGAAAGGACGAAAGCGAGAACGCCGCCGCTTCTATCCACTTTGCGGCGTCGCTGTCCTGAAACACCATTCCGTAAAATCCGTCGCCGACGTCCTCTCCGCGGAGCGCCTTGCCTGCGTTGATAAAATTCGCGATGACGTGGCTTTTTTCGGCGCCCTCCGCGCAGTCGCGCAGAACATCGTACTGGTAGGGGATAACGGTTTCCTTTATGAGCTTC
>CAMEPN010000373.1 GCA_945931735.1 uncultured Clostridia bacterium | reverse complement strand
CGCCAGAAGACGATGAGCGCGCCGCAGAAGGAGGCGAGAACAATGATGAGCTTGCGCCAGTTGCGCATGCCGCCCTGCCACTTGAGCCAGGGACAGGCGAGAAGCAGCGCGAGCATGACGGTGAAGAGCGGGATAACCAGTCCGACGAAGCTTCCGACGTAGTTGTAGTGGTAGAGCATTCCGTACAGCGTGCCGGAGCTGATGTCGTTGGAGAGCGTTATCATATCGCTGTACTGCCTGTCAACTATAAGTGTGTTGAACCATTCCCATGTAACGGGATTGTTCCCCGTGAACTGGAGAATGCCCATCACGGCGTTGACCCCGACGCAGAAGAACAGCGCGTAGATTATATAACGGAAGTTATGCGCTGTCCTGAACGCATACATAGTGAACAGGAATATCACAAAGTAGCAGGCGGTAGTGTAAAAGCCCTCCGCGCGGTCAAATACGCCGTTGAACGCAATGTCGCGGTAATCCGAGCACAGCGACGACGCGAGCGACATCGCCACATACACTACCGACATTCCGACAAGGACAAGACTTCTCTTTTCCGCGCGGCGGAACATGAAAACGCAGCATACGAGCGCCACCGCGATCATGATTATCGCGAAAAGCACGACGGCGAACGCCTTGCACTGCGAGAATACGTCGACGTTGTAATACACGCCGTCCGTTTCGCTCCCTCCGAAAAGGCGGAGGGTTTCGGTCAGCGTCGAGCTTATAACCGTTGCGTGCATGAGTATCGGTATTATCGCCAGCGCAATGACCGAGGGGAAGAATATGGCAAGAGATGTCATATCCGTTTTCTGTTTATTTGTCATAAAAAAGTTCTCCGAATTATTTTTCTTCTTTTTAGGTTGTGCTTTAGTTATCTTTTCTTTGTTTACAAAGCTGAACAATGTTCGGATAAGTATTGATATATCGAGGAAAAACGTCCAGTTTTCTATGTATTCTATGTCGTATTCTATCCGCTTTTCTATCGAAGTATCGCCGCGGTATCCGTGCACCTGCGCAAGACCCGTTATGCCGGGCTTTACCTGGTGCTTTATCATGTACATCGGCACCTTTTCCTTAAAACTGTTCACATAGAACGGTATCTCGGGGCGCGGCCCCACAAGGCTCATGTCGCCTTTAAGCACATTGAAAAGCTGCGGCAGCTCGTCTATGGAGAATTTTCGTATAAACGAGCCGAACGGGGTCTTGCGAGGGTCGCTGTCGGTGCTCCATGCGGTGTCGGACCGGTCGTTATCGCGCATGGAACGGAATTTGTACATCGTGAATATTTCCTTGTTCAGACCGACGCGCTTTTGCTTGAAGATAACGCTGCCGCCCATAGTGAGCTTTATTATCAGCGCGGTGACAAGCATTATCGGCGAGGTCAGCACTATGAGAACAAGCGAGCCGATGATGTCCACGGCGCGCTTAAGAAAAGCGTTTCCGATGTTGTCGAGAGGAATGCGCCGAATGTTCATCAGCGGCATATTCCCGACTACGTCGATAGATGACGCGACCGACATATACTTATATATGGCGGGGATAACGGAAATTTTCGTTCCCGTCAGCTCGCACGCCTCTACAATGTCGGCGAGGGAGTCGGTTTCGTTTCCGTCGAGGGCGCAGACGACCTCGTCGTAGCAGCGCTTTTCGAGAACCGAGAACACGTCGGAATAACCGCCCATATATTCGCAGTCGAGGGCTTTTTCCGCGCCGAGGTATCCCGCGCATTCATATCCGAGAGATGGGTCGGAATTAATTGTTTTAAGATATTCCCGCGCAGCTTTTCCGCTTCCGACGACAAGAACGTATTTTTTGTTCATGCCGTGCTCGCGGAAGGAGCGGAGAGTTTTTCTCAGCACAAAGCGCTTTAATGTAACGACAACGAAATCAATAGCGAGGAATATCAGCAGCGCGAACCGCGAGAAGTCGAACATCTTGATGATGTACAGCATTGTAAATACCAAGATCCCGTCTGCGATAAACGCCTGCGCAAGCTTGCTTATTTCGGTGGAGAAATTTTTCGTTCGGAACGAGTCGTAAAGACCGAGCGAAGCGAATGTTATAAGCTGCACCGGTACGAACACCGCCGCGAGCTTTATGTAGTCGATAAGGGGAAAATTACGGTCGAAATCCAAAAGATTGAATACGATGTAAAATGCCGCCACGACAGAAATGAAGCCGATAACGGCGTCGCTGAGAACGTTGAGCCGATTCAGCAGTTTCTGGTTTTCTTTTATCATTTGATTTATATATCCTTATTACGGGGACGGTTGCTTTCGGAAATGATTATCGTCGTCCGACAATAATACATCTTAAGTATACCACATTATCCGAGGATATGCAACATTAATCGGCATTTTAAAATATGTATTTGTTTCCTTTCCCCAAATCACGGCTTTAATTTTGGATTTTTTTGGTGCTCTTAACAATCGGGAGCAAAAATAGTCTTGACATATTCGTTTTTGCTGGTCAAATGCAAAAGTAAATGCAAAAAAACGGTATAAAGCCGCATAAAAAACCAT
>CAMEPN010000372.1 GCA_945931735.1 uncultured Clostridia bacterium | reverse complement strand
GACTGCGTGAAGATAATAACGGAGTTCACCGAAATGCTCGGAGCGTCCCCGAAAAATATCTGCTTTGATATTCCGCCGTTTCCTGCCGATGAGGACGCAGGCTTCCGCGGAGCAGTTCAAGATCTTCGCAGGGAAGGATATCATACCATGCTCTCGGGCGTCGGCGGGGAGGGCTTCCCGCTGCTAAGGCTTGCGGAGCTTGAACCGGAATATGTAATGCTGAGCGAGGAGATAACAGCGATGCTCGGGACAAGCGAGCGCTCAGATACCTGTGTGAAGTCTGCTATTTCCTTTGTAAATGAATTGGGCGCCGAACCAATCGTTACGGGAATTTCTTCTCCCGATGACGCGGACAAGCTTTTTGATTTTGAATGCTCGTTTTATACGGCGGGAGAGCGTTACGGCGATCGGGCGGGATCGTTTCTGAAAGAAAGATACATACGCAGAAGAAATCAGGAATAGTTCAATACCTCAAAAGAATGGAGTACATGATTTGTTAAAATATAAAACACCAAACGAGGACAGCACCGCCGATGTAGGCGGCGAGCCAACAACAGAAGCTAAACCCGAAAGCGAGAGAAGCGACCGCAGCAAGGCAGTCGACATTCTCACGCTGCGGCGCACTGCGGGAGAAGTTAAGCGCCATAAAATAATCGTCCGCATGATAAGCATACTTGTAATCATTCTCATTGCGCTTGTCGCGGCGGCTTATGCTGTGTCGTATTTCTATGATAAATTCGGAAGCTTTACCGTTATGGTAAACAAGTACGACATGATAAACCAAGGGCTGACCCTATCCGTAACGCCGGAATACGACAGGTCGACAGCCACGCTGAACGCAGATATCCTTTACGATATGACGAATATCAGCGGCGAGGATCTTCCGGACAATATAGACAAAATAAACGGCGCACATAACGGGGAGAATTATATCGCCTATACGTTCTACCTTATCAACTCGGGGGACGACACCGTCGCGTATAACGGCGAAATGACAATGGAAAATATCACCCGCGGGGTCGACGAGGCTGTCAGAATAGCGGTGTATGTAAACGGCGAAAAAACGGTTTACGGTAAAACCAAGTCGGACGGAAGCGGGAAAGAGAGCGACTGCGACAAGGAATTTGAAACCTCCACCGTGGTTATGTCCGTCAAAAACGAGCATTTCAAGCCGGGAGCAAAGGACAAATATACGGTAGTTATCTGGCTGGAGGGGAACGATCCCGATTGCCTCGACAATATAATCGGCGGTACTATGAAGCTTGGCATGAATTTCAGAATAATTGAGAATACATAAAGGAGAGCGTAATGAAAAAGGCGTTGAAAATTGCAGTATCCGTTATTTCGTGGATCATACTAATATTGGCGCTCATTATAACCATACTTACGTTTTCGGCGGACAGAAACAACGGAGTTTCGAGCCTTTTCGGGTTCATTCCTATGACGGTCGAATCGGATTCGATGGCTCCGACGTTTGAAAAGGACGATTTGATAATCGACAGGGAGATCGATGACATTAACACGCTTCAGACCGACGATGTGATAACCTTCTGGACGATAATCAACGGGCAGAAAGTTAAAAACACCCACCGTATCGTTGAGGTGAAAAACGTAAACGGGAATATCAGTTTTATCACAAAGGGCGACAACAACGATATCCGCGACAGCCTTGAAGTATATCCCGCAGATATTATCGGCGTGTGGAACGGGTTAAAAATAGGCGGGTTTGGCAAGGTCATGAATTTCTTAAGGACGCCGACGGGCTTCTGTATTTGCGTCATTGTCCCGCTGCTGCTGTTCTTCCTGTTCGAGCTTTATAAGCTGATTGTGGTCATTGTAGAAATAAAACGTCCCGCGGCAGCCGAAATAGACGAAGAAGAGATAAAGAGAAAGGCTATCGAGGAATATATCGCGGAACAGAAGAAAAAATCCGAGAATACGGAGAATACTGACGAAGAACAAAAGGGCGAATAACGCCTTCGCCTTGACAGGCTTGGAGAAATAATATGAACGGTTTTTTGGAATGGTTTTTTGTTTTCATATCCGAGATACTCAAAGGCTTCGCGATGATATTCACGGGGCTTTGGGACGGATTGGTCCAGATATTCAACATACCGGGCTACGCGGAGCTGTTTAAGCTTTACTCTTCCGAGTTCGGCGTTCTGGGCTGGGTGCTTTCCATACTCTCGATAGTCATTGTTGTGGCTATCTTTGCGCTCGTTGCATTCCTTATCATTATGGGCATAAGAAAATATATCAGATTCAGGCATTCCATTGTAAGCGACGAGGATATCATCGAAGAACTTGGACAGCTTCAAAGGCAGGTCATAAGGCTTACCCGTGAAAAGGACGAGATCATGGCGATGAAGGTCGCGCAGATCGGCATTGCGCCGAGGGGAGCAGCCTATTCCGCCGCCGCGGCAGGGCAGGGCTATGCGATCGGCGCAGGCTCCTATGATGAAACAGAGGCGGAGACTAGCGGAGCGGATACGGAGCATACTGTTTCCGACGACGGCGTAG
>CAMEPN010000371.1 GCA_945931735.1 uncultured Clostridia bacterium | reverse complement strand
TCGGGCAGTTTGGAGGGAGAAAAAATGAAAGCGAAAATACTGTGGGTGATCCTGTCGATAAACTTGATACTGACCGCGGTCGCGATGAATTTCCTGCCCGATGAGATGCCCCTGCACTATAACGCCGAGGGGATCGTCGACAGGATTGGCTCGAAATACGAGCTGTTCACGCTCACCGCTTTGGCGGCGGTATTCGTGATATTCTGGCAGGTACTGGTTTATTTTTTTGACAGGAAAGCGCGCCGCGCCGCCGACGAAAAGTCGCAGAAAGAAGCTGCCGCCAACACAAAGCTGCTGGTATTTTTCGGTGCGTTACAGACGGGGATAATGACGGTGATACAGGTATTCTTCATGCTCGCCGGATTTGATATCGGAGCGGTCAATGGCTCGTCGTCAGACTGGACGTTCAAGGTTCTCTGCATCGTGTGCGGAGTCGGGTTTATTGCCATCGGGAATGTTCTCCCGAAAACAAAGCGGAACGGTCTTATCGGACTGCGGACGCAATGGAGCATGAAAAACGACATTGTATGGGCGAAAAGCAACCGTTTTGCGGGCGTGCTGCTGTGCGCTGCGGGGGTCATTACTGTTATCGAGGGGGCGCTGCTGGGCGGTTTGGCGTCGGTTTTCGCTATGCTCGGCACGATAATTGCCGTCTCCGTTGCGGCTGCTGTGTATTCATACATCGTATATAAGCAGGACGGAGAGCAGGGCTGACAGCGCGCTTAAGCAGATTTGTCGGTTTCGATAAAAAAATCCTTGCAAATTTCCTATTTATGTGATACAATATCACTGTAACAGATCGGCAGACGCGCCGACCTCGATATCACCGCCCGAACTGCGGGCGAAATGCCGAAAGGAGCTTAATCATGGGATTTTTAGATGACGTTATCAACACCACAAAGAACGTTGCCGCAACTGCCGGGAAAAAGACAGACGAAGCGGTTCAGCTCTCCAAGCTGAAGATCAAGGAAAGTCAGCTCAATAACGATATCAAGAACAAGTACGAAAAGCTCGGCGAAATGATCTATCAGATGGCTAAATCCGACAAGAAGGACGACAATGCCTTCGCACTGATGGTAAGCGAGATAGACGACTGCTTCGCAAGGCTTGCCGAGATAACCGAAAGCATCGACCGTCTTAAGGGCGAGATCGCCTGCCCGAACTGCGGAAAGAAAACCAAGGACGAAAACGCATACTGCCCGAGCTGCGGCACGAAGCTGCCCGTCCGCGAGGAGCCTGCCGCAGAAGCGCCCGAAGCTTCCGCCGAAGCAGAAAGCGACAATACAGACAAAAAAGACGGAGAATAAACTCCTCGCCGAAAGGAACAAAAAAACATGGCTGAACTCAGATGGAACCCGCTTATCAACGACTGGGTGATGATCGCCTCCAACAGGCAGAACCGCCCGCAGATGCCCAAGGACTGGTGTCCTTTCTGCCCGAGCGGCGGAAAAGTGCCCGACTACGACGTTTACGAATACGACAACGACTTCCCCGCCCTGTCGCAGAACCCTCCGCAGCCCGACGACGTTGCGAACGACTTCTTTAAGGTCGCGCCCTCTTACGGCAAGTGCGAGGTAATTCTCTACTCCCCCGAGCACACGAAAACTCTAAAGGAGCTGCCGCAGGCACACGTTGAAAAGCTCGTCGACCTCTGGTGCGAACGCTTTGAGCTTATGAAAGCGGACGAAAAGATAAAGTTCGTGTTCATCTTCGAGAACCGCGGCGACGTTGTCGGCGTGACCATGCCGCACCCGCACGGTCAGATATACGGATACAGCTTTATCCCGAAGAAGCTCCAGCTTGAAGACGCGGCTTACCGCGCGAGCGTGGAGGAAAAGGGAAAGTGCCTGTGCTGCGATATGCTGGAGCATGAGGTTGCCGACGGTCGCAGGGTTATATTTGAAAACGACAGCTTCACTGTGTTCCTTCCGTTCTTCTGCGAATATCCCTATGGAATATACATCATGGCAAAGCGCCATGTTCAGTATATCTCCGAGCTGGACAAAAAGGAGCGTGCTGACCTCGCGGATATTGTCCGCAAGTCTGCGGGAACGCTCGACAGCCTGTTCGGCTACAACTTCCCGTATATGATGTGTATGTACAACGCCCCCGTAAACAGCGGCGACGTTTCGCACCATCATTTCCACATTGCATTCTACCCGCCGATGAGAAGCGCGGAAAAGCAGAAGTTTAACGCGTCGAGCGAAACCGGCGCATGGGCGCACTGCAACCCCACTGCTCCCGAGGCTACCTCGATAGAGCTTCGCGAGGCATACAAGCGCTTTATGGAAAGCGAGAATAAGTAAAATCCGCGGGTATCGTACCGAATATCTCAAAGCCGCTTTTGACGCCGAATGTCAAAGGCGGCTTTTCTATTTCGAGATTGACTTTTATTTAGTTTGATGTTATAATAAATTTACCGCCAAGCCGGAATATACGGAGGTATCCAAATGAATGAGCAGGTAATAAAATCACTCCTAAGGATTAAAACAGGACATACCGTTTGAAGCTTTGAAACAG
>CAMEPN010000370.1 GCA_945931735.1 uncultured Clostridia bacterium | reverse complement strand
AGTTATCGTGAAGTCCGACGGGACAAAGGTGACGGTCAACATCGGCGAGGACGAAAACGACCCGGTATTCTGCGTGTCCGACCTGCTCCCGCATCTCGCGTCCGCGCAGTACAAGCGCCCCGCGAACGAGCTTGTAAAGGGCGAGGAGCTTAACATCATAATCGGCTCGCGCCCGTTCAGGGACGACGAAGCGAGCGAGCGCGTAAAGCTGAACCTCATGCTGATACTGAACGAAAAATACGGCATAACAGAGGCTGACCTGCTCTCCGCCGAGCTTGAGGCTGTTCCCGCGTTCAAGGCAAAGGACGTTGGGCTTGACAGGAGCCTTGTCGGCGCTTACGGGCAGGACGACCGCGTCTGCGCTTACACCGAGCTTATGGCTGTCCTCGAAGCAAAAGAGCCGAAGCGCACCGTTGTCGCGGTTCTTACCGACAAGGAGGAAACAGGCTCCGACGGAAATACGGGTCTGCGCTCGTCCTATCTGAGGTTCTTCATCGCTGACCTCGCCGCTTCTTTCGGAGTAAGGGGAAGAGATGTCCTTGCGAAGTCGAAGTGCCTTTCCGCGGACGTGAACGCCGCATATGACCCCACGTTCCCCGATGTTTTCGAGAAGAACAATTCCGCTGTGCTCAACGGCGGCGTATGCGTTACCAAATACACCGGTTCGCGCGGAAAGAGCGGCACGTCCGATGCTTCCGCGGAGTTTGTCGGTGAGATAAGGTCGCTGCTTGACAAGGCGGGCGTTATCTGGCAGACGGGCGAGCTTGGCAAAATTGATATCGGCGGCGGCGGAACTGTCGCGGCGTATATCGCAAATCTCGATGTCGACACGATCGACGTCGGCGTTCCCGTGCTGTCCATGCACGCGCCGTTTGAAATAACCGCAAAAACGGACATTTACGCCGCATACAAGGCGTTCGCGGCGTTCATCAACGCATAAAAAAGACAAGTTTTCCGAAAATGACAATAATCACGTTACCCCGCGCATAAGCATATTATGCCTGAGAGGTGAACGTGATGATAAAGCAGAAAACACGCGCTTTTTTGAGAAAGCTCGGCGTGCGGCTCATTGCCGCGGCGATGATAATGATCGGGCTGATTTTGCTGGTAGACCTGAGCTTCCGTCCCGTTGTGGAGAAAGTGAATGCTTACGAATGCCACGCGGCAGTCACACGCATTATCAACGACGCCGTGCTTTCCGAGCTTGAGCGCTGCGGCGCGGAATATTCGACTCTTGTTGATCTCGCCACAAATAACGACGGGGAAGTGATCTCCGTCCAAAGCAACGTGATGAACATAAACAAGATGAAAACGAGTATCGTCGACAGGGTCGAGCGCGAGATAGAGCGGCTTTCTGCCATAGAAATACAGATACCCATAGGAACTCTGCTGGGGATACAGCTTCTGCACGGCAGGGGGTTTACGGTAGGAATGAGCGTAAAGCCGCTCGGTTATGCGTCCACCGCCGTTATCAGCGAATTTACGCAGGCGGGGATAAATCAGACGCGCCACCGTATCCTTATCGAAATCAGCGCGACGGTCGACGCGATAATCCCCGGGTATTCCACGGAAGTGCCCGTTACGACGACAATTGTCGCGGCGGAAACGATAATTGTAGGCAGAGTGCCCGAGGCGTACACCCACGTTGTTACCGAGAGCGAGGAGCTTGTCGGCCTGCTTCAGGACTACGGCGCGGGTCAGTAATTTAATATGGAGAGGATATTTTGGAACTTAACGAAGCAAGAGCAAGGGCGGAAGTACTGCGCGATAAGCTTGAAAAGGCAAACCACAGCTATTATGACCTTGATTCTCCCGTGCTCGAGGACGACGAATACGACGCGCTGATGCGCGAGCTGCGCGGGATAGAGCAGGAATTTCCCGAGCTGCTGACCGCCGATTCCCCCACGCAGAGGGTCGGAGGCACGGCGGCGAATACGTTTGAAAAGGTGCCGCACGCGGTTCAAATGGGCAGCTTGCAGGACGTTTTCAGCACCGCCGAAGTGCAGGATTTCCTGTCCCGAATGGCGGAGCAGGGCGCGCATGAATTCACGGTCGAGCCTAAGATAGACGGTCTGTCGGTGTCGCTTGAATATGAGAACGGCGTGCTCGTCCGCGGCTCAACGCGCGGCGACGGCTTTATCGGCGAGGATATAACCGCAAACATAAAAACGATACGCACTATCCCGCTAAGTCTGCCCGAGAAGCTCCCGCTGCTCGAGGTGCGCGGCGAGGTGTATATGCCGAAAAGCAGCTTTGCGGCGCTGTGTGCCGAGCAGGAGAGGAACGGCGAGCCGCTCCCGAAAAATCCGCGCAACGCTGCGGCAGGCTCGCTCCGCCAAAAGGATAGCCGCGTGACCGCGCAGCGGAAGCTCGATATCTTCTGCTTCAACATTCAGCGTATCGAGGGCAAAGAGTTCGCTTCGCATTCGGAGTCATTGGATTATCTCGCTTCGCAGGGTTTTCACGTTATCCCCGATTATTCGGTCTGCCACGGCTCCGACGAGATACTTGACAAGATAGGCGCTA
>CAMEPN010000369.1 GCA_945931735.1 uncultured Clostridia bacterium | reverse complement strand
CTGCGGGATGATCTGGGTCTTTAGTATTTTAAAGATATCGGGGCAGTAATCGGGGAGGACGAACTCAAGCTCGACCCCCTGCTCGGTCTGTCCGTCGTACACAAGCTCTTCCGTATGTACGGCTGACTGGACGCAGCTGTAATTTCTTGTTTCTTCCATAAGTATCCTCCTTGTTTGATTAAGACGCGCCGCATGAATATCGCTGTGCAGATGAGCGCAGTCTTGAAAATGCCTGTTTCAAAGGTAGTGTATGCTTGTTTCGGGGCAGGTATTACAGCGCGTACAGAATTTCGGACAGATTATTTTCAAAACATATTGATTTTTTTTTGTGAATGAGTTATAATTAAAAAAAGACAGCAGGCAGTTATATTGTTGTATTTAACTATATTGACAAAAGGAGCGGTAAAGAATGGAAAACAACATTCTCCTCGAAAGCGGAACTAACGAGCTTGAAGTGCTTGAATTTACGGTAGGAAACCAGAATTTTGGCATAAACATTGCAAAAGTGGTCGAGATAATGAATTATCAGCCGATGGTTCCCGTGCCCGATTCCCCCGAAGAATTTGAGGGAGTATTTACTCCGCGCGACAAGGTCATCTCCGTTATCGACCTCCACAAGGTGCTTCACAAGGAAAGCTCCGACAGGGAGCACGATCTGCTGATCATATGCCATTTCAACCAGATGGACGTCGGCTTCCACGTTACCTCCGTAAAGGGCATACAGCGCATTTCCTGGGAGGACATCGAAAAGCCCCCGCGCATTTCCGGCGACGGCTCGAACAATATCGCGACGGGTATCGCAAAGTTCAAGGACAGGATTATCCTCATTCTCGATTTCGAGAAGATAGTATCCGACATGAACCGCACCGCGGTGATCGACACCACGGGCGTCACTCAGACCGACGCGGAGCGCGGAGAAAAGCATATCGTTATCGCGGAGGACTCTCCCTTCCTCAACACCCTTATCAGAAACACCCTCAAGGACGCGGGCTATCTTAACGTTGTTTCCTTTGACAACGGCAAGGACGCGTGGGACTACATAAGCGGTCACAAGGCTATGGGCGGCGATATCCTCGATCAGGTTTCCTGCCTGATAAGCGACATCGAAATGCCGCAGATGGACGGCCATCACCTCACAAAGCTCATCAAGGACGACGAGATACTCCGCCGCATTCCCGTATACCTGTTCTCCTCGCTTATAAACGACCAGATGAGGAAAAAGGGTGAGAGCGTCGGAGCGGACGCGCAGTTCTCCAAGCCGCAGATCGGCAACCTCATCAACTACCTCAACGAGCACATCTGATATTACACAACAAAAGCCGGACATTTCGTTCGGCTTTTATTTTTGGGTTTAGGGGTTGACAAAAAGGGGGATTTGTTGTATAATGTCATGGTAAGTTTCGGGGTGTAGCGCAGTTGGTAGCGCGCGACATTTGGGATGTTGAGGCCGCAGGTTCGAATCCTGTCACTCCGACCAGGTCGAGTGCCTCGACACGCAATTTCGCGCGTTGAGGCGCTTTTGTTTTTTTGGTTTTCACCCGCGTTAAAAAATCTATTCTGTATGCCATAAACAGTCGAGTGGCATGACACGCATTATCGCTCGATGAGGCGCTTCTGTTTTGGAAATTTTTTGTATAAAACAGACAAATGCGCCCCTGTTTACGCAGGGGAAAATATTTTTAAAAGAAACCCGTGAGGTCGCTTCGAGCGACTCCACGGGATTTTCGTTTTTTGAAATATTACCTGTCCACGCAGAAGAACTCCTCCAGCGTAAGCCCGCTGTCGTACACCATTTTAGCAAGGCTCGTTCCGAGGTAGCGGACGTGCCACGGCTCGTAAATATAGCCCGTTATCGGCTCGCCGTCCTTCGGATAGCGTATGATGAATCCGTATTTCCAACAGTTCTCCGCCAGCCATTTCCCTTCGGGTGTATCTCCATAGCTCGTCTTTAGCGAGGTTATGTCTATCGCAAGCCCCGTCTGATGTTCGCTGTGCCCCGGCTCTGCGGAGTAGCGCGACGCCGCTTCAACTCCGTCAATATCACACCAGTATTTGTAGACCTGCTCCTGCTTCGCATAGGAACGATAGCCCGAAAGAATCTCCATATCGTACCCCGAGGCTTCCTTCATCTTCAAATAAGCCGAATACGCCGCCCTGTTCAGCCCGCTGCCGTAGTCCTCCGGAAGCCCGTATTCCCTGTTCACTATGATGACCCCGCCGACGGTGGTCACGCCGTTCTCCGTGACAGGCGCGGGCGGAACTATCTTCGCCGTCACAGTGCCCTTGCAGAAAATATTCTTAAATTCGCAGACGGCGCCCGTCCCGCAGACGGCGTCCGTCCCGCTGTCCATTTCTACGCTGCCAAGTCCTTTCAGAATACCGTTCTCGTTCACCATGAGCTTACCCGTAAGCGCCATGCTGCCCGTGCTTAGCAGCTTCAGCTTTCCCGTAACGGAAACAAGCCCGCCGTCGTTTACGACTATCTTACCTTTGGAATATATCGCGCCCCCCGCGGCGCATTTCAGTG
>CAMEPN010000368.1 GCA_945931735.1 uncultured Clostridia bacterium | reverse complement strand
GAAAAATCGACAAAGGAGGGAAAAGGGAGAGGGGAAGGGGAGCGCGAGGGGGAAAACGTAGGGGAAAGGGGGGAAATGTCGATTTTTGTCGGATTTTCTTGTTCCCCCCTTTCCCCGAAGGGTTCCCCCTCGTTCCCTGTGTGACAACACGAGAAATAAAAATAACAAATAAAATAGGTTCAAGGCAGAGCCTAAAAAAGCCCCAATGCGCGGCAGGCGCTCTTCGCTTCCCGTGTGACAACACAGTAAATTAAATCTATCAAATAAACAGCGATAAACAAACCAATACAAGCAAAGGTGTCTAAGGGGAAATCTCCCCTTTTAATTCACCCAATAGTCCTTGTAGTGCCGAAGCGGATATAATTATACTCCCTTGCAACGGCGTCCCATGTGTTCGGCCCGACGTATCCGAGCGGCTCCAGCCCGTAAAGCTCCTGAAACCGCAGCACGGCGCGCTCGGTTTCGGGGCCGAAATAGCCTGTCGGCTCGACGACGGGAATGTCCCCGATGTTCTGCCCGACAACGTTCAGGTAGGTCTGGAACTCCTTTACGCTGTCGTTTCTCATGCCGGGAGTGAGCGTGAAGCCCGGGTAGAGCGAAGCGCGCCCGCCCTCGAAATCCTCGGGGATATCCTTGATGATGTCGTCGTAAATGTTCCGTATGAGCTGCCATGTGCGGAAGTCAACAATGCCGTCGGGAGTAAGCCCGTAAAACCGCTCGAGCGCGATGACCTGCTCCTGCGTAGCGGAGTTGAACACGCCGTTTATCTCGCCGGAGGGTATCTCGGGGTTGAAATAAGCAATGACATTGAGGTAGTATTGAAGCGCGCGCACGCTGTCGCCGTAGTCGCCGATTTGAAGCTCGGTGCCGAAAACGTTCGCCGCTTCCTCGGCGGTCAGCCCCTCGGAGCCAAGCTCCGCAAGCCCCTTTACCGCGACGAAAATGAATTTTATCCTGTACCATGTCGACTTGTCGATTATGCCCGTCTGCGGCAGGTCGAATATCCCTTGAAAAACGCGCACCGCTTCGACCGTGCTCTCGCCGTATACGCCGTTTACGGGGGTTATCTTGGGGATAGCAGGGTAGTTTCTTCCTATGCGGTTAAGCTCCAGCTGGATAGTGCGCACCTCGCTCGCGTAGGAGCCGAAGCCGAACGGCGTTCCCGGGTAGCTCGGGATATAGGAGGATATCGGCGCGTTGCGGACGATGTCGATGTCCTCGCCGTAGTAGTATTGCAGTATTTCATACGGGGTCATTCCGCGGTTAGCAAGCGTTACCGTCCCCCATTGGGACAGCCCCTCGCAGGTCACGGTCGTTCCGTTGCAGAATTGGGTGAACAGCGGCTCAATGCTCCCTCGGCGGACAACGTAGTTGTTGAATATCTCGTCGACGATACGGCTGATGTTCTCGAAAATGTCCCTGCCGTAGAAAAACGCCTGATCGTACTGCGTGGAGGACGTTATGTCGAAATCGTAGCCCCTGCTGCGGTACCACTCGGTGTAAACGCGGTTTAGCGCAAAGGTCACCTGCGCGTAAATGTTCGCGCGCAGCGACGCCTCGGGCCATGTCGGGAATATCTCGCTCGAAGCGACGTTCTTTATGTAATCTGGAAAGGACAGCGAAACGTTCTGCGCGTCCGAGTCGGGCGGCCCGAGGTGGACGACGATGGTTTCGGGAACATAGGGTCGGTTTATTTCTGCCATCACATACCTCCGTCGGTGTTGTCGGAGCCGCTGTTCGAGGGTATCATAGCGACGCGCTGTATCGAGGTCACTCCGTCGAATATCGGTATGCTGCTAAGCTCCACGGTGGAATATCCCTCCGCCTTTACCGTCGCGTCATACAGCGCGTAGGGCATGATGATGTTCTCGGGCGACTGCGAAAGGCTGCGCGAGGGCGCAGGGAGCGGCATTGTCGGGGTCGCTCCGCTTTCGTCGGTGAACTGCGTGAATATAACGTACGGTTCGCCCGCGATCTTTTTCGTAACAGTGCATTCCGCGCCCTTTATGGGCAGCGCTCCGCGCGCTGTGTATACCCTGAAGATTATCGAGCCGCGCTGGCGGTTGGTGCTCTCGAAATCCTCGTAGCTTTCGTATTCTCTTTCGTTGTAGATGACAGGCTGCTGGCCGCTGCCCTGCTTGCTTCCCTTTGAGGCAATGTCCCCTCGGTCGGCAGGCTGAATGCTCTCGTCCTCAAAGCTGCGCCCCGTGAGCTGCTCGTTCACGTCGCGCCCGCTTACGGGCTGTTCGGGGAGCCGCTCCGCGACCTCGGGGGACACGCTCTGCGGGGGGACAAATTCCTGCCGCTGCTCGATGCGCGCGTTGTCGCCCAGCTCGACAGGCTCCAATACCTCGTCGTTGCCCGACGGCTCGCTTTCGGCGGTTATCCTTTCCTGCGTGTCCTCTATCGAGGGGACTTCGCTGTGCTGCGGCGCGGAGGGCTGCGTTTCTGCGGGGGCAGGCTCGATGTTCTCGTACTCGATATTCTCATTGCTCCCGGGAAATTCGTCGTATACCGTTTCTCCCCCGCTTG
>CAMEPN010000367.1 GCA_945931735.1 uncultured Clostridia bacterium | reverse complement strand
GCAATGCTCTATATGAGCAAATAAACATATAAATTTCTCCGTTTTACGCGGAAAGAAAGGAATATACATAAAATGAGAAGTGATTTGATCAAAGCAGGAGTTGAAAAAACTCCGCACAGAGCTGTTCTGAAATCTCTCGGCGTTACCGACAGCGAGATGAACAGACCCTTTATCGCGGTCGTATGCGCGGCGAGCGACTATGTCCCCGGGCATCAGCATCTCCATGAGATCTCCCGCTATGTTAAGGACGGCATTCGCAACGCGGGCGGTGTGCCGTTTGAGTTTTTCACGATCGGCGTGTGCGACGGCCTTGCGATGAACCACAAGGGAATGAGATACTCCCTCGCGAGCCGCGAGCTTATCGCGGACAGCATCGAGGTAATGCTCACTGCGCACCCGCTCGACGGCGTTGTGTTCATTCCTAACTGCGACAAGATCGTCCCCGGAATGGTCATGGCTGCGGCGCGCCTTAATCTGCCCTCGATTTTCGTAAGCGGCGGCCCGATGAACCCCGGCTGCGTTCAGGGCAAGCGCGTTGGTTATTCCGAAATTTACGAGGCTATCGGTCAGTATTCCAACGGCGAGATAGGCGACGATGTTATCAAGGATTATGAGAACAACGCCTGCCCGACCTGCGGCTCCTGCTCCGGTATGTATACCGCGAACTCCATGAACTGCCTTACCGAGGCTATCGGTCTTGCGCTTCCCACTGCTGGCACAGAGCCTGCGGTAAATTCCGCACGCCGCCGCCTTGCAAAGGAAACAGGCGAAAGAGCCGTTGAGCTTGTAAAGATGAACCTCCGCCCGAGCGATATTCTTACCAAAAAGAACATGGAAAACGCGCTCGCAACGGATATGGCTATCGGCGCTTCCTCGAACACCGTGCTGCATCTGCTTGCAATAGCTCACGAAGCAAAGGTCGACATCAAGCTTTCCGATATCGACGCGATGAGCAGAAAGACCCCGCAGCTTGCCAAGCTCAACCCTGCAAGCAGCGTATTCATCACCGACCTCAATTCTGTCGGCGGTATCCAGACGGTTATCCGCGAGCTGTCCAAGGGCGGACACATCAACGAGGACGTTATGACCGTAAGCGGCACGCAGAAGGAGCGTATCGCTGCTGCGCGCGACGCAGACGGGGTTATCGTTCACAAGCTTGACGCGCCTGTTCGCAAGGACGGCGGAATTGCTATCCTGAGCGGCAACCTTGCCGTAAACGGCTCTGTTGTAAAGCAGGGCGCTGTAAAGCCCGAAATGATGGATTTCACAGGCACTGCGCGCGTATTCGATGGCGAGCAGCCTGCCTGCGACGCTATCCTCGGCGGTCAGATAAAGGCGGGCGACGTTGTTGTTATCCGCTATGAAGGTCCTAAGGGCGGCCCAGGAATGCCCGAAATGCTTGCTCCCACGGCGGCTATCGTCGGAAAGGGACTTGACGGGAACGTTGCGCTCATCACTGACGGACGTTTCAGCGGCGCGTCCCGCGGCGCGGCTATCGGCCACGTTTCTCCCGAAGCGGCTGAGGGCGGACTTATCGCGTTCGTCGAGGACGGCGACAAAATCCACATTGATATCCCGAACCGCGCTATAACGCTGCTCGTTGACGACGCGGTCATCGAAGAAAGAAAGAAGAAAGGCATCAATCCTCCGAAGGAGCTTGACGGCTATCTCAAGCGTTACGCAAAACTCGTTACCTCCTCCAACACAGGAGCGGTTTTCTCCGATTAATTAACAAACGGCGGCATGGTGTGCCGCCGTTTTCAATTTAGCCGAGAATTTACCGTTGTTTTTTGAATGTTTTTTTGCTCGGCGGGTCTGAAACTGTTTTTCGTAAATCTCACCAAGTCGTGATGCCGTTCTATTTTGTACAAACTCTGAATAATATCGTGGTATGATAACATTAAAAATATTCAGGACGGAATTTCGGCTTGACTTTTCTTTTTTTGCCGTTGCGGCAATGTTTTTTCTGATGGATTCGAGCGGATTTGGCGTATGGGCGCTTGCTGCGTGTGCCGTTCACGAGCTGTCGCACCTTGCGGTCATGGCGGCTTTCGGAATAAACGCGGACGCAATAACCTTTTACGGAGCGGGGATACGGATATCCTGCGGTGCAATGGAGGACGCGCCCGTATTTCATCAAGCTGTTGTTTACGCCGCAGGTGTAACGGCAAATTTTATCCTTGCGGCTGTGTTTTTTCTGTGCGGAATTCCAATGGGCGGGTTTATAAATCTATTTACGGGCGCGTTCAATCTGCTTCCACTCGGAGAACTTGACGGCGCGCGCCTGCTGAAGCTTGCTGTAATACGGCACTGCCGCGCGGAAAATATCGACCGCGTTATGCGTGCGGCGGGAATAGGCTCTGCGCTGGTATGCGCTTCGGCGGCAGTATTGCTCGGAAACGGCGTTTCTTTCACGCTGTTGACCACGGCTGCATATTTCATAATACTCGGTTCAAGAAGGATATGAATGCTGTTTTATCATTTCCTCTAAAAAGGAATATTTGAAATTGTAGCATATCACAAATAATTTCCTGTCCCCTTGACAT
>CAMEPN010000366.1 GCA_945931735.1 uncultured Clostridia bacterium | reverse complement strand
TCCAGCGAGCAGATATACGGCGTGAGCTGAACCTCCGTCCCGTTCACCGAAACGGGAAGCGCGAAATGCTGCCGAATTTCCTCGGCAACTGCGCCCGCCGAATTTCTGTCCTTTCCGTCCAGCACCATTCCGAAGCGGTTGTCCTCGAGGTGGTATACCTCGTTTCTGCCGAACCTGTCACGCAGAAACTGCGCCGTATCTCCGATTATCTGGGTGCAGGCCTCGCTCCCGACAAGGCGGTTTATGTACTGAAAATCGTCGACGGTGAACGCAAGCATGGTAAACGGCTGCTTTCTGTCGATGTTTCTTCCCGCCGTTTCGTAGAACGCCCTGCGGTTAAAGCACATAGTTTCCTTGTCGAAATAATCGTCGGGATTTTGCAGGGATACATAAACTATCAGCAGATAGAGCGCGATAACGAAATTCTGTATAAGAAGCTCGTTCCATATCGCCTGAATAACAATAGAGCCGATCATCGCCAAGGCAAAGACAACGATTATCGACAACTGCGTTCCGAGCAGTTCTTTTCTGTGTGCGATCAATGCCGCGCCCACAAAGATTATCATGCAAATGCTTGTGACATAAAGCGCGGAGAAAAGAATGCCGTGATTATATGTTCCGCCGTCGAAGTTTATCATCCACCCCGTGAACGGCGTAGTAATCAGCAGCAGGGTATCCACCGCAATGAAAACTCCCGCGACAGCCGAGAGCTTTAACGGAACACGCTTCGGGTGGGTTATCCTGAGGACATACAGATAAAATGCCATCGGGCACATATTGTAAGCCCATAGGTACGCTACATTGAGAAGATAATTCAGCCACAGCGGTACCGTGTCGATATGCGCAAGCGTAACTATCGTCACGAGATTGAGCGCCGACGAAAACAGCGAGCATATAAGAATGAGCAGATACATTCGAGTGCCGCCGCAGGGGTAATTCCGCCTCATTGCAAACACTATCACGAGCACAATCTCAAGCGCCAGCGCAGCTATTTCATACTCAAATACATATGTCATATAAAGCCTCTGTTGTATTTCTTATTTTTTGGGCAATAATGAATCATGCTTTTTGATTAATTATATCATAAAATGGAATAAAAATCAAGTGTAACGCAAATAAAGTAAAATTTATTTTCGCTTGAATTTCTCGGGGAGAAATACCGCGCACCACGCCGCCGCGAGGAATATAACAAACAGCACGGGACGGTGCCATTCCCCGCATAACCAGCGCCATATCTCCGAAAACCGCTCGGTATCCCAGAAAAGCGCAGCGCCGACGCCGACTGAGAACACCGCCGTTATCAGCACAGCCCCCGCGGCGCAGTCCTTGCAGCGGCGGACAAGCTCGTCCTTTTCCGGGGACACTTTATCGGCGAGCCGCTCTGCCGCCGTGTTGAAAAGCTCCGCAGACATCACCGCCGCGAACGTAAGCAGCAGCGCCGCCCATTCCCCCCGCGACAGCTCGTAGAACCTCGCCGCGAAAAACACGACGAACGCCGCCGCGCAGAGGTGGAAACGGAAATTCCGCTCTGTCGCCGCCGCGTGAGCTATCCCTCGGGCGGCGTAAACGAAGCCCTTGAAGAATTTTTTCATATCAGCTTTCTCGGGTTATCCCGAGCTTTTCGAGCACCTTTTCCTGCTTTCCGAACATTATCCGCTCCTCTTCCTCGCTGTTTACATGGTCATAGCCGAGCAGATGAAACAGCGAATGAGTAAGCAGGAATGCGAACTCGCGGCGGAAGCTGTGCCCGTATTCCTCCGCCTGCTCCTTTGCGCGCTCCATGGAGATAACGATGTCCCCGAGAAGTATCGCGCCCGTTTCGGGGTCGGTGTCGAAGCCGTTTTCGTCCCCGAGCGGAAAGGACAGCACGTCCGTCGCGCGGTCAATGCCGCGGTGCTCGCTGTTCAGCGCGCGGATATTTTCGTTGTCGGTAAGCGTTACGGAAAGCTCCGCGTCGTCCTCTATCCCCTCTTCCTCGAGCGCGCCGACCGCGCACATTTCGATGAGCTTTTCCGCGTACTCGGGGACAGGCACCTTGTCCTGCTCGTTGCTCAGATAAATATATATCTTCATTTTGTTTTCCTCCCGTCGGAGCGTCCCGCGTGATAGTCGTCGTAAGCCTTAACGATGTCCTGCACCAGCTTGTGGCGGACAACGTCCTTTTCGGTGAACCTGTTCTGACCGATGTCCTCGACGTTTTTCAGAACGCGCAGCGCCTCGATAAGCCCCGACTTTGTCGAGTCGGGCAGGTCTATCTGCGTGATATCGCCCGTAATTACCATTTTGCTGTTGAACCCAAGACGGGTGAGGAACATCTTCATCTGCTCGCGGGTGGTATTCTGCGCCTCGTCGAGGATTATAAAGCTGTCGTCCAGCGTTCTTCCTCTCATATAGGCGAGCGGCGCGACTTCAATAACGCCCTTTTCCTGTAACCGCGCGAACGCCTCCTGCCCGAACATATCGAAAAGCGCGTCGTAAAGCGGGCGGAGATACGGGTCGACCTTGTTCTGGAGGTCGCCCGGGAGAAATCCGAGCTTTTCGCCCGCTTCAACT
>CAMEPN010000365.1 GCA_945931735.1 uncultured Clostridia bacterium | reverse complement strand
GTACCTTTTTCTGTTCTCAAAGACATAAAACCCCTTGAGCGAACCGATATCCCTGAACCACACCTTTGCGCCCGAATTTTCCGCAGTTTCAAAAATGTCCCTGCCGCCGTATTCGTCCAAAATCTTTTGCGTCAGTTCGATGATCCTGTGCATTATATGCTCACCGTTTCCTCGTTCTTATCGTTTTCCGTTCCCTCATCCTTGCGGGAGTCGAGGAATATCTCGATAAGGCAGTCGATGAGCGCCTGCTTGTTGTCGTCGGAAAGGGAATTTCCCGCGAAAAGCCCGCGCGACTGCGAAAGGAATTTCATTGCCTCGGCAGGGTCGTTTCCGCTAGCGCATACTCTTTTAATAAAGCGCTCCTCGATCGTAAGCTCTATATCCTGCGTATCGTCGGTGAGAAATTCGGGGGTCATGTCAAGCTCCCGCGCCATTTTATTAAGTATATCCGCGCGGGGGTGTCGGCTGCCGTTCATATAGTTCGCAAACGCGCGGTAGGTTATCCCGACGCTGTCCGCAAAGTCCGTCTTTCTGAGCCGCTTTCTCCCGAGCATTATTTCGATCTTTTCGTTCATTTTCATAGTGAATACCTCCATTTGTTCACAGTACAGCACTTCAAGTGAACACCTATACATAGATTATAATTCCCCTGCGCGGCAATGTCAAGCGCAGAGGAAAAATTTTTTATTCATAAAATTGAATTTTATACATTGGTTTTGCAGACATTCCGCTCCACTATGCGTTTTGTATAAACAAATGCGCTTTTGAAAAACTGAAAATTTATTGCATATTATTCATATTAATGTATATAAAAACTTGACAAAACCATAAAATAGAGTATAATAACAAATGTAAAATATATTCCGCAAAAGGAGATCGTACATTATGGCAAAGGAAATCAAAAAAATTGTTCTGGCATATTCGGGCGGACTTGACACGTCCATCATTATTCCGTGGCTCCACGAAACCTACCCCGGCTGCGAGGTCATCTGCGTTGCAGGAAACGTAGGTCAGGACTCCGAGATAGTAGGTCTTGAGGAGAGAGCAAAGAAGACAGGCGCTTCCAAGCTTTACATTGAGGATATTCAGGACGAATTCGTAAACGACTTCATCTTCCCGACGCTCAAGGCAGGCGCAAAGTACGAGGGCTATCTGCTCGGTACTTCCTTCGCTCGTCCTCCTATCGCAAAGCGTCTTGTTGAGATCGCCAAGAAAGAGGGCGCAGACGCTATCTGCCACGGCTGCACAGGCAAGGGCAACGATCAGGTTCGTTTTGAGCTGACAATAAAGGCGCTCGCTCCCGAAATTCAGATCATCGCTCCGTGGAGAATATGGAACATCAAGTCCCGTGAGCAGGAGATCGAATACGCAGAGGCTCACAATGTTCCCATCAAGATCACCCGTGAAACCAACTACTCCAAGGATATGAACCTGTGGCACCTCTCCCACGAGGGTCTTGACCTCGAGGATCCCGCAAACGAGCCGCAGTACAACAAGCCCGGCTTCCTTGAGCTTGGCGTATCCCCCGAGCAGGCTCCCGACAAGCCTACATATGTAACTATCCACTTTGAAAAGGGCATTCCTACCGCAATAAACGGCGAGGAAATGGACGGCGTAAAGCTCATCAAGACCCTTAACAAGCTCGGCGGCGAAAACGGCATAGGTCTGTTCGACGTTGTAGAGAACCGTCTTGTCGGCATGAAGTCCAGAGGCGTTTACGAAACTCCCGGCGGCACTATCCTGTACCACGCTCATGATGTTCTCGAAACGATATGCCTTGACAAGGAAACACAGCACTACAAGGCAGGTCTTGCTCAGAAGTACGCAGACCTCGTGTATAACGGTCAGTGGTACACTCCCCTGCGCGAAGCAATGGACGCATTTGTTGACAAGACACAGGAAACCGTTACCGGCGACGTTAAGCTCAAGCTTTACAAGGGCAATATAATCAACGCCGGCGTTACATCTCCCTACACTCTGTACAGCGAGGACTTCGCTTCGTTCGGCGAGGACGACGTATACAACCAGAAGGATTCCGCAGGCTTTATCAACCTGTTCGGTCTGCCTATCAAGGTCAAGGCGCTGCTTGACGCAGAGAGGAACAAGTAATTTTCGGCAAATTTTTCGGAGCGGAAAAGGCTCTCGGCTTTTTCCGTTCCTTTTGTTTATTATTATAGAATGTAAGAGGATATTGTTATGGCAATGATGTGGGCAGGAAGGTTTTCCAAAGAGGTTGACAGCAAGGTTAATGCGTTCAACTCCTCAATTTCTTTTGACGCCAGAATGTACCGTCACGATATTCAGGGCAGCATTGCTCACGCGACCATGCTCGGAGAACAGGGCATAATAAGTATGAGCGACAGCCTTGAAATAATCGGCGGTCTTAAGGAAATATTAGCGGACATCGACAGCGGAAAGCTTGAGATAGACCCGAACGCGGAGGATATCCATATGTTTGTCGAGGCGGAGCTTACAAAGCGCCTTGGCGACGTAGGAAAAAGGCTCCATACGGCGCGTTCGAGAAACGATCAGGTCGCGCTGGATATCCGGCTTTAT
>CAMEPN010000364.1 GCA_945931735.1 uncultured Clostridia bacterium | reverse complement strand
TCCTCGGTCAGCATAACGACTTTTACTCCTGCGCGGCGGCAGGTCTTGACTGCGGCTGCAACCGACTCTCTCAGCGGAGCGGCAAATGCTGCAAAACCGACAAAGGTATAGCAAAATCCCGCCGTCGCGTCCATATCGCCTTGAGATGCGTCGGCGCAGGCAAACGCCAAAACACTGCACCCCTGCGAATAATAGTAGTTGTACTTCTTCTGAGCGGCATAGAGCGCGTCGCCGTTAAGCCGGCAGAGCGGAAGTATCTGCTCGGGCGTGCCTTTTATGCAGTACAGCGGGTCGCCGCCGACGCTCCACAGCGCGCCGCTCATGACCTCGCTGCTCGGGAGCCTTTCAATAAGCTTATTTTCGTCATATATATCGCCGATATTTTCGTCGAAGAATGACGCCTTGACCATCAGCGCCTGTTCGGCGGGGTCTGTGGTGTTGGGGTCAAATGAAAGCGCCGCGACCTTGTAAAGCAGCTCCTCGCTACGCGCATAGAAGCCGCGCACCTCAAGGCGGTTTTTGGAGATCGCACCCTCCTTTTCGACGCAGAGAACAGAAAGGCTGTTCAGCTTCTCAATATCGCTGAGCGACTTAACGACTGCGCCCGACTTGATAAGCATGGAAATTCCCTTTGTGTAATAAAGTCTGATAACGGAGGAAATGCTTGTCGGAACGAAACAAAGCCCCAGCGTGATACCGCGAAGCGCAGAATTTACCACATTGCCCATGAGGTCGTAATCTTTGCCCGCAGCAATGCCTATAATTGTAGTCAGCAGCGCAATGACCGCCGCGACCGCACTGCACAGCGGAATAATACGGTGCACCGTTTCCTCGAGCTTGGTGTAGTATGCGTGAGTGTCGGGCTGTTCGCCGATCTTCTGATAATATTTTGTGTCAACGCCCGTTGCGCTGACTCGGCAGACGGCTATTCCAGTGAGGACGGTCGTGCCGCTGTACACAAAGGACGGCTTAAGCTCTGTCTTTGCGATAGCGCCCGTGAATTTTGGAACGGGCTTGTTAGAGCCGGTGAATACGCTTTCGTCAACAGTGAGGTCGCGCGACTCGAGAATGAATGCGTCTGCGGGCACACGTTCTCCCGACTGGACTATTAACGTATCCTCGGGAACAATAAATTCCTTTTCGATAAGCTCGGGCTTTCCATTGCGAATAACTCGGAACTTCATCGCAGTCGTTTCGGCGATCTCGGCGAGCTTCTCGTCCGATCTCATTCCGAAATAAATCTCTCCCGCCGCATAAGCCGCGTCAATGAGCAAAACAGCTATCCCCGCGCCAATACCCATGCCGAAAAAGCACAGTACTCCCGCAATGAACATCAAAATAAACGACGGCGACAAAAGCACCTTTACGGGAGAAAAACGAATGTCCTTTTTGGTATTTTTGGTATATGTATTAAAGCCGTAAAGCGCGATATTTTTTTCTACCTCGCTTTCGGTAAGTCCGTAATAATCTTCTTTGAAATTAAAAAACTGAGCCATTGCAATACTTCCTTTGTTTCGGTCGGAAACCGACAAATTTGATTATAGAAATACAATTATATTTTCGCATATTTTCACAAAAAAATCAAGTGCTTTTAAATATTTTTAAGAAAAATTACTGTAACTCCGATTAGTTAAAGGCTCAAAAGAAAACAGGAACAACGGTTCCCCATTGTTCCTGCAAAAATATCAAAGCCTTGAAAGCTCCTCAAAGCTCTTTTTCATCGCGGGGTAAAGTCTGCGGTACATCTGATAAACACGCTCGTATTCGCCGATATTCTCCGGAATAGGCTCCTGCACCTTTTCGGGCTTGATAACTGCGGAGCAAGCCTCGGGTACGGACTTGTAAATTCCCGCGCCGACAGCCGCCAGCAGCGCAACGCCGAGAGCGGGACCTTCCTTGTTAAGGGTCGTCTTTACGTTGCAGCCGTAAAGGTCTGCAAGCATCTGACGCCACAGCGGAGATGTTCCGCCGCCGCCGCACGCCATCATATCGCTTACGTTTATCTTCATCTCGCGCATAACTTCAACGCAGTCGCGCAGCGAATAGGAAACGCCTTCCATTACAGCGCGGAGCATATCCTTTTTCTTGTGCATCGAGGACAGACCGAAAAATACGCCTCTTGCGTTGGGGTCAAGGTGAGGAGTTCTTTCGCCGTTAAGATAAGGCATATAGATGAGGCGGTTTGCGCCGATAGGCACGCTGCCCGCTTCCTTATCCATGAGATAATACGGGTCTACGCCCATGGACATTGCGGTTTCCATTTCAGCCCACGCGAAATTGTCCCTGAACCATTTCAGCGACAGACCCGCCGACTGAGTTACACCCATAACGTGCCAGCAGCCCGGTACTGCGCAGCAGAAGGTATGAACTCTTCCCTGCTTGTCGATTGCAATGTCGGAGGTGTGCGCGAAAACTACGCCCGAGGAGCCGATTGTCGTGAAAGCCTTTCCGTCCTCAACAACGCCTGTTCCTACCGCCGCCGCGGCATTATCGCCCGCTCCGCCTACAACGGGAGTTCCCTCCTTAAGACCCGTAAGCTCCGCGACCTTGCGGGTAATG
>CAMEPN010000363.1 GCA_945931735.1 uncultured Clostridia bacterium | reverse complement strand
GTAGTAGAATATCAACGGCTTTTTTGGTGATTTGATTTCCTTCATACCATGTCCTCCTGATGTAAAATATACTATGTGCTGCGCGATGCCATTCAAGCTTTACACCGTCAGCACTGATTATAAGAATAGTATACCACCTGAATCATTAACATTCTACAGAGGAAGATTAAGGTTTTATAACCTAATTATAAAAAATTTTTCCTATATTTACATTTCGCCTTTCCTACATATATGCAAAAAGCCGATAAGACAGCATCAAACGATGCACGCCCTATCGGCTCCAATTATCAATATCTGTTGTTGTGCAGCTCCTATGCTCTCTCGCTATCAATAAAATGTGCGATGATATCTGTCGTCTTGTCAACGCCAAGCCTGCTGTTGATGCAGAGATCGTAATTTCTCGAGTCGCCCCACTTGCCCTGACAGTAGGTGTTATGGTAGGATTTTCTCTTCTTATCCTGCTGCTCGATAAGCTTCGCCGCCTTATCCCTTGTGGTCTGGTAGCGTTCCATTATTCTATGGATTTTGTTCTCCATATTACCAAGAACAAACACAGTTACCAGATTAGGGTTGTCCTTGAGTACCTCCTCGGCGCATCTTCCGACAATGACGAAGGACTTTCCCTCGTCAGCCATGCCCTTCAAATACTTAAACTGCATCCACGCAAGGTTCTCCTCCGGTGATGTACTGAACCCCCTCACCGACCTTGTAAAAAATGAAGCCTTGGACTTCTCGTCGTACCTGCCAAGCGCCTGTGCATCAAGGTTCTTCTGGTTGGCAATATCCTCCAGAAGATTGCTGTCGTAGAGAGGAATATTGTACCTCTCAGAAAGAAGCTGTGCAACCGCATGACCGCCGCTTCCGAATTCACGGCTCACCGCAATAATAAGTTGTTCACCCATATAAAAGCCTCCTACCCGGCATATAGTGTGGTTATAAATAAATATAACTATCCAGAACCACTTTTGTAAAACTTCTGCCTCTGAATAGTTATATTTTAACTTAAAATACCTTATTTTGTAAATAGTTTTATTAAAATTATTTTAAATATTCTAACAATTATCAATACTTATATTGATAAAGTTCCCTTTTCTTCAAACTATCTTACAGATATCTCACATAGATGCTTACCATCGATATGAGAATAACGATAATCGTTGCAGGAACAGCCACCTTGCAGTACTTGCCCCAGGTTACAGGGTAGCCCTCTCTTGAGGCGATTGATGTACCTACTACGTTAGCTGACGCACCGATAGGTGTTGCGCTTCCTCCGATATCGGTTCCCATTGCAAGAGTCCATGCGAGAACCGAGAGGTCTGCACCCGTCGTAGCGGAGAGTGTCTTTATAACAGGTATCATCGTGGCTGCAAACGGGATATTGTCGATGAACGCACTCGCAATAGCCGATACCCAGATAATAATTGCTATCATTACCATTATATTTCCGCCGCTGACTTTTCCGATGAACTGTGCAAAAATCTCAAGAATACCTGTCTGCTCAAGCCCGCCTACGACAAAGAAAAGTCCGATGAAGAACAGAAGTGTCTTATAGTCAACACCCTTCAATATCGCCTTCGCGTTCTTTCCCGATGTAGCGAGTGTTATAATCGCTATGAATGTGCCGATGAACGCAACCGTGAGTCCTGTCTGCGCGTGTGTGATGAGGAGCGCAACCGCGATAAGGAATATGACAGTGCTTATCGCAAACGCCTTCTTGTCCGTTATCGCCGACTTAGGTGACGGCATCTTGGATATATCCACGTCCGTGCCCGCCTTGCCGAACTCCTTCCTGAAGCACAGATAAAAATATGCAACTATAACGACAAGTGATATCACCGCGATAAGTCCCGTGTTTGTGACAAAATCGGCAAATGAATATCCAAGTGATGTACCTATAATAATATTAGGCGGGTCACCGCACATTGTCGCTGAACCACCAAGGTTCGCGCAGAATATCTCCGACAGGATAATCGGAACAGGGTTAAACTTGAGAAGCTGTGCAAGCTCAACGGTAACTGCCGCAAGGAAAAGTATAACAGTGATACTGTCGATAAACATGGCAAGCACAAAGGACATCACCATAAATGTAAGGAAAATCGGTATTACCTTATACTTTACAAGCTTTGCAATGGTCATACAGAGCCAGCGGAAAAATCCCGCCTTCGCCATTCCTTCAACCATTACCATCATTCCCGCAAGGAATATAATGGTCGCCCAGTTCACCCCGCTGGTGCTCTCCGACGAGCTTCCCGCTTCATACCAGAACCCGAGCGTAAATATACTTCTTACATTAAGTGTCTGTGTAAAGGCACTCATGCTGTGCATTGACAGACCAAATACCAGAACCGCCGTGGCAAGTCCGCAACACAGTGTGACAAGACATTTCTCAATCTTGTCCGTGATAATCAGCACAAACATCACTATAAAAATGGTGAGTGCCAAAATCTTTGCTATCATCATAGCTCTTTCCTCCGTTAAATCTTTAAGTCTTTCCGAGCTATTATACAATAGTAAATTCATAATGTCACGTCAGAATAAAATATTTTTACCGTTTATTTTCC
>CAMEPN010000362.1 GCA_945931735.1 uncultured Clostridia bacterium | reverse complement strand
CGAGCTGGCGGAAAAAATCCGTAAGGAAACCGATATCCCGCTCTGCTTCATGACCTACCTTAACCCCGTATTCAAGTACGGCTACGACAGGTTTTTCGCACGCTGCGAGGAGATAGGCGTCGACGGGCTGATATGCCCCGATCTTCCTTTCGAGGAAAAGGCGGAGGCAGCCGACGTCGCAAAGAAATACGGCATTTCGGTAATTTCGCTCATCGCGCCGACAAGTGAGGAGCGTATCAAGACAATCGCCGCCGACGCGGACGGGTTCATCTATATCGTGTCGTCAATGGGCGTTACTGGCGTCCGCAGCGAGATAAAGACCGACCTCGCGTCCATAATGAACGTCGTAAAACAGTTCGAGCACGTCCCCGCCGCGATAGGCTTCGGCATAAGCACGCCCGAGCAGGCAAAAAAAATGTCCGGGCTTGCCGACGGAGTTATCGTCGGGAGCGCGATAGTAAAGATCGTCGCGCAATACGGCGAAAACGCCGCGCCGCATATCTATGATTATGTAAAGAGCATGACCGACGCGGTTCACGGGAATTGACTCCAAATAGAATTAAAAAGCAAGGGCTGTATCAATGCAGCCCTTATTTTTTGCAAAATAATAAATAATTATCGAAAAACAATAAAAATCTATTGACAAATAGAAAATAATGTGATATCATATCATATCATCAAGGAAAATTTTATGGAGGCAGTTATGTGGAATAAGGATAAATCGGTTTTTCTCTCGGTATGCATTGTCCGCGCTATGTACGTCGTGGTCGCGCTGTGCTGCGTTATGGCGCCGTTTTTGGTGCGGTATTACGACGATAAAATAATTCTCGCTAACGGACTGCCGTCGGTGTTTGTGCCGCTGCTGGTGACGCTGTACTGCGTTGTGCCGCCTGCGGTCGCGGCGCTCGTCTGCCTTGACAGACTGCTGCGGAACATTCGGCGCGGTGAGCCGTTCGTCCCGCAGAACGTGAAGTACCTCCGCGCACTGTCCTACTGCTGCTTCGCGGTCGGGGCGGTATTTATCTACTTCTCGTTCCTGCGCCCGTTCGCGTTTGTGATAGTGATCGCGGCGGGATTTTTCGGGGTCATTCTCCGCGTCGTCAAGAACTGCTTTGAGCAGGCGGTCGCGCTGCGCGAAGAGAACGATTTTACGATATGACAGCAGGTGAACGATATGCCGATAATTGTTAATCTTGATGTAATGATGGCAAAGAGGAAAATCTCCTCGAACGAGCTTGCCGAAAAGATAGACATAACCCCCGCAAACCTCTCCGTGCTTAAAACAGGAAAGGCAAAGGCGGTGCGGTTCTCAACGCTCGAAAAGCTATGCGAGGTGCTCGCCTGCCAGCCCGGGGATATCCTTGAATACCGCCCCGACGAAGAATAAACGAATAACACGGCGCAGTAAAATGTGCCAAACTCTACCCTGTAACTTACATTTATATTCATTTTTGTATCAGAAAGGAAATTATCATGGAACAGCAGAACAACCTCCCCCCTCTTGATAACGCCGATTTGCAGTGCTGTATGCCTGTCACGCCGATAAAAGATAAGCCCGCCTTTACGCTCTTTGAAGCGATAGGGGGCTGGGTCTGCCTTATTTTCGGGTTCATTTTCACGCACTTTGCCTGCGGGTTCGCGGGCGGTATATGGGGCGGGATTTTCTGGGCGGCAGTCGGCGCGGCGGGCGCAGTCTACACCCGCATAAAACGCATCAGAACCACCCGCGCGCAGCTCGCGGTATTCATAACCGCGGAGCTTTTCTGCCTTGTCCCGCTGCTTTATTCCAACGCGTTCATAAACTTCCTCGCGGCGGCGTTCTCGTTCGTTCTCCTGTTCTACCTTGCCGTTACGGTGAGCGGCGCGGAGCTTTTCGGGACGCATTTTGTCCTCGACATTCTGCAAAGCGTTTTCGTCCGCCCGTTTTTATGCTTCGGCGCTGCCCCGCGAGCCGCGTTCAGCCTATTCAAGGGCAGAAGCCGCTCGAAAAACGTGCTGTTTGCCCTGCTCGGGCTTGTCGCCGCAATCCCCATGACTATCCTCGTCGTCAACCTGCTGATGCGCTCCGACAGCGCATTCGAGGGCATGATGAACGGTATAGCGGGAATGCTCCCGTCGTTTTCCGGCACGCTTGTCGCCGAAATTATATTTGCTGTGCCGATCGGCTTCTTCCTTTTCGGGGCAATGTTCTCGATGAACAAGCCCGCGATGAATTACCGCGAGGGCGCGCCCGACTACCGCGTTATCCCTCCCGCGCTTTCCTACGCGGCAGTGACCCCGATATGCGTTTTCTACCTGCTGTATTTCTTCAGCCAATTCTCCTACTTTACCGCGGCGTTCGGCGGCACACTGCCCTCGGGCTTCAGCCTTTCCGAATACGCGCGGCGCGGGTTCTTTGAGCTGTGCTTTATCGCGGTGATAAACCTGTTCGTAATCATGACGATTCAGGCGTTCACGCGGCGCGGCGAAAACGACAGACGAACTGTCCCGCTGCGGGTCTATACAATCGTCCTGTCGGGATTTTCCCTCCTGCTCATCGCCTCCGCCGTCAGCAAGATGAT
>CAMEPN010000361.1 GCA_945931735.1 uncultured Clostridia bacterium | reverse complement strand
CGAGGAATATGTCCGCGAGGAGGGAACAGTCTACCTCACCTTCGACGACGGCCCCTCCGACCACACATACTCCATTCTGGCGTACCTTAAGCAATATAACGTAAAGGCGACGTTCTTCGTCGTCCCGCGCCGTACAGAATACTGCTACGAAATGCTCCGCGCGATCGCCGACGACGGTCATACCATAGGAGTGCACAGCGCGTCGCACGAATATAAGCAGATCTACTCCTCGGTCGAGGCGTTCCTCGACGATTTCCACGAGGCATGGGATATGATCTACGAGGCGACAGGCATTAAAACCGAGCTGTTCCGCTTCCCCGGCGGGAGCAAGAACGACTTCAACGCTCAAACGCGCGACGCAATAATCGAGGAAATGACCCGCAGGGGCTTCCGCTTCTTCGACTGGAACGTCGACAGCAACGACGCGGGCGGCGCCAACTGGACGCAGATGTATAACTCTATTCCCGAGGATATTTCGGGCAATTACCGCTCCGTCGTCCTCATGCATGACTCGGAAACAACGCAGAACACCGTATGGGTGCTCGAGGATATTCTCAAGCTGCTCATTTCTGAGGGATATAAGCTCGACAAAATAAACAACGACACTCAGCCGGTCCAGTTCATCGGGCCGTTCGCATAAGCATAGGCGCTGACGCAAAAGAAAGGAATTTACCATGGGTATCAAGGATAACTTTTCACAGGCGGTAAAAGAACTGTGGAAGAAGGACGGACAGGAAAACGAAAACGAGGCTCCCGCTGCCGCGCAGCCGTCCGAGCTTGACCGCTATCTTCACGAGTCGCAGAACGCTCAGAACAACGGCATGAGCGCCCCCGTTCAGCCGCAGGCTCCCGACGCAGCGAATGTTCAGAACGCTCAACCCGTTCAGAATGTTCAGCCCGCGCAGAATGTTCAAAATGTTCAGAATATTCAGAATGCACAGCCCGCGCAGAATGTTCAGAATGTTCAGCAGCCGCGCCCCGCTCAGCCCGAGCAGAACGCGCAGGGCGTCCCGCTGGAAACGCCGTATTACAGAACAGCGCCGCAGCAGACCGCCGCGGCGGGAAATAATTTCGCGCAGAATAATTCCTTTCCTCAAAACGGGTACAATAATTACGGGAATTTCAACAATAATAACGGATATAACGGCGGCGGCTTCGGCGGCGGCTTTGTCCCCCCGACAGACGTTCCGCAGCAGCCCAATGAAACCGACGAGGTCACCGTGATCTCCAAAAATACTATCATCGACGGAAATATCCGCTCTCTCGCGAATATGCAGATCGACGGCAGCATAAAAGGCAATGTCGAAACGACGCGCAACATAGACATGACAGGCAAGATAATCGGCGACGTCACCTGCAACAATGCAGGCATGAACTCCGCCGCAATGCAGGGCAACGTCAACCTCAAGGGGCGTATGCGCATGGACAGGGATACTATCCTCATCGGCGACCTCACCTCGCAGTACGCGGATATCAACGGCAGAATACGCGGAAAGCTTGATATCGCGGGCAAGGCGGAGCTTAAGCGCGACGCGATAGTTTTCGGCGATATCAGCGCGTCCACGATTGCCGTTACCGACGGCGCGATAATTCAGGGCTATGTAAACACGACATTCCTCTCCAAGGAGGACAGCCGCAACGTTTTCCCCGACGCTATATCGCTTGACAGCAAGGAAACTACAAATCAGTAATGTCCCACGAAAGGCATAGATAATGAGCGAGAACAAATCAAAGAAAAACGCCTCCACAGCAACGCTTGTCGCGACAATTATAGTCGCCGTCGCGGCAATAGCCCTTGCGATAGTCGCGGTGATAACGCTTAATAAAAGCAGCGGAAGCACAAGCAACACCCCCTCCTCTTCCGTTGACACGAATTTCAAGCCCACGGACGAGCTTGTCGAGGAGTGCCAGTATGCGGCGCATGACCTCGTTAAAAACAACTACGAGATAGTCCGCCTATTCGTGACCGAGGGTCTGCCGCACTACGACGAGCCTTACGGAAATCTCCCCGAGGACGGGGTCTATACCGTAAACTCAACCGATTATACCTCACTCTCGCAGATAGAGGAGTTCGTAAAGTCCGTTTTCGTCAACTCCGAAGCGGAAAGAATACTCACCAATATCGACGGCAACGGCCTTTCCGTCTATAAAAACCGCGAGGTGTTCGTCGACGTCGTTGACGAGGAAACAGGCGAAACCGCCGAAACAACAGCCACCGGCGAAACCGTATCCCGCCCTCACTATACCACCGAAACGGTGCTCGGTATAAGCGCGGATTTCAAGCCGGATACGAGCTATAATAAGGACTGGTCGTCGTGCAGCATCGCGGTGCTTCCCATAAGCGAAAACGAGTGCCGGCTCACGATTTACCTCGGCGGACTTGACGAAAGCGCCGAAAGCGCCGACCCCGACAACGTGCTCGAAACACAGATGGTCAAGATAGACGGGACATGGAAGCTCTCCGTTTTCGTGTACTAAAATGAAGAAAAAGGAAAATCTCGTTTCCGTTTACGCAAGAGTAAGTCAGCTCGTTTTCGTGATAATAACGCCGCTGCTGCTCTTTCTCGGCGGGG
>CAMEPN010000360.1 GCA_945931735.1 uncultured Clostridia bacterium | reverse complement strand
ATTTCGACAGGCCGGCGGCAATCTGCAACGCGATACCCTACGAAATGTACCGGGTGTGCGACAAGTATCAGCTTGATATGATGAAGTTGGTGCGGGAGCAGACCTCAAAGTACACCAGTCTGTATAAATTCAGCAAAATTCTGTGGTACAGCGAGCATATCTCGCCGAAAATGCGGCGAAACGGATTCTGTATGTTCCTGCGGCTTGGCAATTCACAGCACCGGCGCATTATGGAGAGCTTCGCCGACCTGAACCCGCATATCCTGTACTCCATGTGGAGCGGCTATCTCAAAGAGCCGGAGAACTCCGCATTCGTGGAGGGTTTCCCACTGGATAAGCTGCACACCAGCGGTCATGCGGACATCAGCGCAATTAAAATGGCAGTGGAAATAACTCAGCCGGAGGTTATCATTCCGATACATACCGAAGCGCCGCAGTTGTTCAGACAGGTCGCGGGGGACAGAAAAGTACTGCTTCTCAACGATGGAGAAGCAGCAGAAATATAAATAATAAACTTGTGGTGGGATAATGAGAGAAGTTACAGCGGCAATAATCCGCCGCAACGGAAAGATACTGATATGCCGCCGCGCGGACGGCTCCTGCGCGCACCTGTGGGAGTTCCCCGGCGGCAAAACCGAGCCGGGCGAAACTCCGTTCGATTGCCTTACCCGCGAGCTTCGCGAGGAGCTTAGCATAGACATAAAGCCGCTTCGGGAGTATTGTAGAAGCATTCACAGCGAGCTTTCGTTCGTGTTTATAGAGGCTGAAATAGCGTCTGGCGAGCCACAGCTTTCTGTGCATGAGGAAATGAAGTGGGTAAAGCCGGAGGAACTCACGGAATTTGAGTGGTGTCCGGCAGATAAGCCTGTGGCGGAGAAGCTTTCCCAATAATAGAAAACGAGCTTATTTCTCATCAGCAAGAAATAAGCTCGTTTATTGCATATTACACATTCCCAAGCAGAAAATCAATCACATTAACCTGCCGTATCCCCTCGTTATCCGAAGTTATATCGTCCATTGTGATGATATACTTAGGGTAATTATCCTGAACCCTGCGCAGCGGCGTTATCTCACGCTCAAAAGTTGCCGGGTCGAGAACGCTTGCGGATACCTGATAGTAGACCTTTGAGCCGTTTTTCTCGGCAATAAAGTCTATCTCCAACTCCCCCACCTTGCCTATGCTGACGGAATATCCGCGGCGGACAAGTTCAAGATACACGATGTTTTCGAGAATATGCCCGATATCGCTGTTCTTGCTACCGAGAAGAAGCGTGCTCAGACCCGTGTCAACAACATAGTATTTCTCAAGCGATTTCAGGTGCTGTTTGCCTTTAACATCATACCGACCTGCCTTATAGATCACAAACGATTCCGTGAGTGCGGTGATGTAATTTTCAATGGTCGCAGAGGTAGTCTTTCTCCCGAATGAAACAAGGCTGTCTGCAATCTTCTTGGAAGAAACCGTGTTGCCGATATTGTCAAAAAGGAATCGCACAACGCTTTTCAGCAGGGACACATCTTGTATCTTCTTCCGCTCCACAACATCAAGAAGCACCGTGTTGTAAATGCCGCTCAGATAGTCGCTGCGTATTTCCTCGTCCTCGATGTAAGCTGTATAAGGGAGTCCGCCGTTGACGAAATACTGCTTCCATGCGTCACGCTTATCGCCGCCGACAAGTTCCCAGTACTCCGCAAAAGACAGCGGAAGCATCTGAATTTCCACATATCTTCCCGAAAGAAGCGTAGCAAGTTCGCCCGACAGCATATACGCATTCGAACCGGTGATATACACATCAACATTCTCCATCACAAAAAGCGAATCCACCGCTTTCTGATACTCCGGAACCATCTGCGCCTCATCCAGAAAGACATAGTTCATCTTGTCCGGCTGAAGCCGCTCGGTGATATATTTGTAAAGCGCGTGGTGTTCAAGCAGGTGCTCAAATTCAAGCCGCTCAAAATTAACGCTTATTATCTGTCCGTTCTCAACGCCGCACTCTTTCAGATAATCTCTGAACTGCAAAAGCAAGGTGGATTTGCCGCACCTGCGGAATCCCGTAACGACCTTTATAACCTGCTTATCACGGAGTTTTATCAGCTTATCAAGATACTGCTGTCTTTTTACCATATAGCTCACCTCAATTATAGTATAGCACAAAAAAGTGTATTATGCAATAAGTTTTTACATTACAAAATAAAAAAATCTAATTGAACAGACTTTTTTATAATCAGATACAGTGCGAAAAATGGTCACACTTTGGTCACACCGATGTCCGAAAAACGGTCTTTCCCAGGTTTCTGAACGATTTGCCGCTAAGCAAGAATGGCTTTGTTATGCGGTTCTTCTAAGAAATCCAAACCGAAATCCTCAGGTTATATTCCTACGAACCAGAGGGTCGGGGGTTCGAATCCCTCCTGGCGTGCCAATAGAAAACCGCTTAACCATTAGGGTTGAGCGGTTTTTCTTTTATCCCGATTTCTCCTGTCACAGGCGAAATGGTCACACTTGCGCTTGGGACTTCTTCGGACGAGTGAGGGTTCGGATCATAGAACAACAAAAATAAATCGCCGGAGAGG
>CAMEPN010000359.1 GCA_945931735.1 uncultured Clostridia bacterium | reverse complement strand
CTTGAAATTGTCGAGGAATGCGGGGTCATTTGTTTTTGTACCCAGACCGGGCGTTTCCTCTCCGACGGACACGACGGACACGCCGTAAACCGCGCCGTCAACTACCCCAACGAGGATATCAAAGCCCTCTTTATAGCCCTTTACAACCACCTCAAAGGCGAGCGCGCCGTCCGAAGTGCGGCGCAGCACCTTGCTTACGCGGGAGATGTCTGCGTTGTCCGAAAGGGCGAGCACGGGCTGCCATGTATCCGCGGGGACGACCTCGTAGTCCTCGGAGGAGCCGCCGTATATTGCGGTGACAGCCGCCGCCTGCGCGTCGGTGATTATCGAGGAGGTGTCGACATAGGTGATGTTGTATACCGCGATGACTAGCGCGGAAACTATCGCCGCGATAAGCGTCAGCACGATTATGGGTTTTGCGTTTGTCATGACTTGCCCTCCTTTTTCTGCTTCGCTGCGCCGAGAGGACGGGGCACCGTGAGCTTATCAATCGTGGGAGCGAGGCAGTTCATGACGAGAATCGAGTAAGAAACGCCCTCGGGCAGCGACGCGAACTGTCTTATCGCAAACGTGATAAGTCCGCAGCAGATACCGAAGATCAGCCGTCCCTTATCGGTTATCGGCGTGGTGGAGTAATCGGTCGCCATGAAGAACGCGCCGATGACAAGTCCGCCCGACATTATCTGATACAGCATATACTGCCAGTCGCCGCCGCTGTAAATGAGCGACAGCACCGCGACAGTGCCGATGAAAGCGACGGGCGTTACGGGGCGGATAATTCCCCTTATAATAAGGTAAATTCCGCCGATAAGCAGCGCCAGCGTGCAGGTTTCGCCGAGGCAGCCGCCGCGCACTCCGAGGAACATATCCAGCAGGGAGGGAAGCGCGTCGGGGTCGGTGGCGAGTGGCGTTGCGGAGGTGACTGCGTCGGTCTTATCCGAAAGCCACGAAAGCGGCTCTGTCCATTTCGTCATGCTTGCGGTGAACGAGAGCATGAGCACGATGCGCGCGGTTATCGCGGGGTTAGCAAAATTCTGCCCGATACCGCCGAAAAGGCATTTCACGATAACGATGGCGACGAAGCAGCCGATGACTGCCATATAAACGGGCAGGTCGACGGGCAGATTGAAAGCCAGCAGCATACCCGTCACCACTGCCGAGAGGTCGGAAATGGTGTTGGGGCGCTTTGTAACGAGGGAGAAGAGCCACTCAAAAAGCACGCAGGCAGTGCAGCAGATAACTGTCAGCACGAGCGCGCGCAGTCCGAAAATGACTGTCGCGGCGACCAGCGCGGGACACAGCGCGATAATGACGTTGAGCATTATTTTCTGCGTAGTCCATGCGCTGCGTATATGCGGCGAGGGTTCTACGATAAGCTTATTCATATTTGCACCTCACTTCCTCACTTCTTAGCGCTTTGCTGTCGCAGCAGGTCTTTGGCGAGCTGGTTTTTCTCTGCGAGCGGGCGTTTTGCGGGACAGACGAAGCTGCACGCGCCGCAGTTCATGCAGAGGTTTACCTTTAGCTTTTCCAGCGCGGCGGTATCGCGCGCGTCGTATGCGCTCTCAAGCTCTGTCGGGAGCAGGTTCACGGCGCAGGCTCTCACGCAGCGCCCGCAGCGAATGCAGGGGCTGGGCTCCCGCACGGGGGAATCTGCGAAGAGCAGCACGGCGTTGTTGGTCTTTCCGAGGGGAGTATCGGGGTCGAACGCGCAGCTTCCCATCATAGGGCCGCCCATTACGATACGGTCGGGCTGCTTGCGGAGGTTCGCGAATCCGATAACGCTGTGTAGCAGCGTTCCCACGGGGACAAAGAAGTTAGCGGGGGCGTTCACGACATTCCCGTCGATAGTTATGCGGCGCTTTACGAGCGGCATACCTGTTTTTATATAAGAGGAAATGAAGCCCGCCGTGGAAACGTTCATGACAATGCAGCCGACGTCGGAGGGGAGCTTTCCCTCTTCGACGACGCGTCCCGTCAGCGAATGGATAAGCACCTTTTCCGCGCCCTGAGGGTAGGAGCTTCTGAGTTTTTTTACGGTTATTTCGGGGGTATTCGCGAGCAGCTTTGTAAGCTTCGAGATAGCCTCGGGCTTATCCGCTTCTATTCCGATAACGGCACGCGGTATTTCGAGGTATTTCATGACGAGCTTTATCCCGTCGATGACAGCCTCGGAGTTTTCGATAAGCTCGCGGTAGTCGCTGGTTATGTACGGCTCGCATTCCGCGCCGTTGAGGAGCAGGGTGTCGATATGCACCTTTTCCCTGTCATAGGCGAGCTTGACGTGCGTGGGAAATCCCGCGCCGCCGAGGCCTATCGCGCCGCTTTCGCGGACTGCCTTGATGAAATCCTCTCGCGAATTTATAACGGGGGGAGCTATCCCCTCGTATTTTTCGGACTTATTGTCGTTTTCGATGATGACGGTGCGGCAAAGCCTTCCGCCGATGTTCATTACGTCTTTAATTTCTTTGACGGTGCCGCTTATTCCCGCATGAACGGGCGCGGACATGAACGCGGTGCTGTCGCCTATCTTCTGGCCTATCGTGACCCGCTCGCCGACCTCGACGACAACCCCATCCTTCAGGCGCACCGCTACCTCGACC
>CAMEPN010000358.1 GCA_945931735.1 uncultured Clostridia bacterium | reverse complement strand
AGCTGTTATATTTTACAGGGGGGGGATCTACTTGCAGGACAGCGATATAGTTGAACTGTTTTTTGCAAGGTCGGAACAGGGGATAACCGAGATGAATGCAAAGTACGGCAGGCTTTGCAGGCAGGTCGCCATGAATATCCTCGCAAACAGCGAGGACGCGGAGGAGATAGTCAACGCCGTCTATATGAGCGTATGGAACGCAATCCCGCCCGCGCGCCCGCAGTCGCTGGGCGGATACCTGTGCGCCGCCGTAAGGAACGCCGCGCTTAATGCTGCCGCATGGGCAAAGCGGCATACCTGCGACGAATTGTACGACGAGCTTGCCGAGGTGATCCCCGCGGAAAAAACTGTCGAAAGCGAATACGAGAGCAGGCAGATAACCGTGCTGCTGAATGAGTTCCTTTCGGGGCAGAGCAAAAAGGCGCGCAGCATATTTGTCGCGAGGTATTACTGCAATATGTCGGTAAAGCAGATCGCGCAGTCGGTCGGAATGACCGAAACGGCGGTAAAAACAAGGCTTTCGCGCACGCGCGGCGCTCTCAGAAAGTTCCTGTCGGAAAGGGGCGTCGAGGTATGAACGGTTTATTTACATATCTGACTGTATCGGGAAAGGAGGCGGCTGAGCTTGGAAGATAAAAATAAAAAAATATGGGACGAGGTGCTCGGAGGTATCGACGAGAAATATATCGCCGAAACTGCGGAGCTGCTCAGCGGCTGCAAGGAAGAAGATCATTCCGTCAGCGAAAAGGGAATAGAGCTTAAGCCACGCCATGAAAAGAGCGGCGGTAAAAAGCTCCGCCCGTGGTTATTTTCCGCGGCGGCAGTTCTGGTTGCGGGCGTTGTCGGGGCGACTGCGTGGATAGGCGTGTCCCTGCGAAACGAGCTTGCGGCTCAGGACAGCTCTTCCAACTCGGGCGTAACGCTCTGTAAATCCGACGCAGACAACGCAGCGATAGATTATTCGGACAGGTATTTGTACAGCATTGACTACGATATTTTCGAGGAATATTTCATCGGAGAATGGGAGCCGTCCAACGGCGGCAGCACCCTGCACTATTCCTATATCGGCGAAAGCACCGAACTCGGCTTTTACGGCGGGCTGTATTCCGTCTATAAAAAGAACGACGGCTATTATATGATGGGAACGACCGATGGCAAGGGTACTGTGTATTTTATCCCTTCGGACGACACCGAGCATATGTATTACTACGACGACGTAGACGGAGTTGTTGACAAGGATTTTTACTTTGACGTGTACAAGCGTGTTTCGGACGGCACTGATGCTGACAGGGAAATTTCCGTCGGGAATTATATGTCCTGCGCTGCGCTGCGGAAGCTTGACGACGAATACGGCGGTATTCTTACCACCGCGTTCAGCGATATCGAGGGCAGCGTGCTCAACGACAATGAGGGCTGCGAATGGACTATGGTGTTTTTCGCCGACGATAACTACGAAGCGCCGCGCCTTATTTCGCTTGACAGCGGGCAGATAACGCTCGCGTTCCCGTTCAGCCGCGCCGACGATCCGAGCGTGCTGCGCAGCATATACCTTAACGTTGTGATAAGCGACGGCTCGTGGTACTGGCGCGCGACCGACGAGGACGGGAGAGTATATTTCACGGGAAGCAACGATACCTCGTTCAGCAAAGAGCTTGATATTTACGAGAGGCTGTTTATGGGCGAGTGGGCGGACGAGAATTACCCCGAAAAATCCTTTGTGCTGTCCTATAAAGAGGACTTCCTCGAAAAGGGAATAAGCAGCTTTTCGGGCTACGGGAATTACGGCGACTGCTATGTTTTCTCCGTCGAAGTGTCGGGCGCCTCGGAGAGCGGTATTCTTCCCGCGTTCGACAAAGGCGAGCTGCTTTACGCGGTCTATACAGACGACACGGAGCATATGTACTGTTACACCGGCGGGGATATCTACGGCGAGCCGTATGCGGTGTACAAAAAGACGGGCGAGGTCACGGCGGAACTGCCCGAGCGCGGCGAGGTGTCGCAGCTCGGTATGCATAAGCTGATGAACGAGCTTGGCGGGGATATGCCGATACTGTTCCTTGCTGCGGAGAAAGAGGTTGAATATGACGGAGTGACCTACACCGACGGCGGCGCGCCGTATTACATACTCAGCAGAAGCTCCTCCTCCGTTACTATAATGATGGACTATACCGACGGAGAAACGGGCGGGGACTGCTCCGTCACGGTTTCGTTCGCGGACGACGGGAGCAGTTGGCGCATGACCGACGTGCAGAGGGCTGTAAATATGACCGACGATGGAATACGCATCGGTCAGACCGAGGAGGGGTATTATTACCTTACGACGGAGCAGCTTGACGCGGGAACGCTTACGCACGTTTATTATTACAGTAATGAGAGCGGCGTGATGTTCGAGCTTAACGCCGAGGGCAATCCCGATTACAGGCTTTGCAACGCGGATTATTGTTCCGACGGGAACAGGCTGTATGTCCTCGGGGATAATATCGGCGGAAACGGCGGCGCACAGGTGGCGCTTGCGGTCTACGCGGACGGCAGGCGGCTGATGTCACAGGTGCTTTCGGAAACGACTAACGGATATACCTACTCGTCGATAACACTTTCGGAGGGC
>CAMEPN010000357.1 GCA_945931735.1 uncultured Clostridia bacterium | reverse complement strand
CAAGTTGTCCCGACAGAGAAACTGCCGGGATTTTTTGCGAAGCAAGCATATGTCGGATTTATTGACAAATCATAAAGCTTGTGATATAATTCTGATAGCGAAATTATTTCGAGCAATTTATGCGTTGCTGCGGAAATACGAAAGGGATGCTGCCAATGGGAATAATGGGGTATTTTCTGCTGATACTTGTAATCATTGCGCTGATAAGGGTGCTTAATGAGAAATTTATTCATATGCAGGGAGATATTGCGCTTGTGCTGTTTTCCTCGGCGCTTAGCGTTGTCGTGCTTGTAATTTCCCGCTTTGCGGGGGACAGCGGCTTTTCCGAAACCGTGAGCAGTATCGGCAGCTTTCAGTTTTCCGAATACCTGCTTGACGGGGTGCTCTGCTTTATGCTTTTCTCTGGCGCGGGGAAGGTAAACATACGGAAATTCAAGGCGAATATCAAGAACATTAGCCTGCTGGCGCTGCTTGCGACGGTTATTTCCTCCGCGCTGTACGGGTTCCTGTTCTGGGCGGCGGCGTATATCTGCGGGCTTAGGCTCGATATATGGCTCTGCATTCTGTTCGGGTGCATCGTGTCCCCGACAGACCCTATCGCCGCGACCGGAATACTCAACAAGCTGGGACTTTCCAAAAATGTGACGTCGGTCATCGAAAGCGAGTCGCTGTTCAACGACGGCACCGGCGTAGCCTGCTTCCTTTTTGTAAAAAGCATTGTCAGCCGCAGCGGCGAGGCGAATTTCCTGCTTGTAATGCTTAAGGAGGTGCTGGGCGCGTTCGCAGTCGCGTTTGTGGTTTCGTTCCTGCTGTTCAGGTTCATGATGCTCTCAAAAAGCCCCGTTACCCACATAATCGTGAGCCTGCTTGACGTGTCGCTGTGCTACGCGGTGTGCGAGGAATGCGGTTTTTCGGGCATTATCGCGTCGGTAGTCTGCGGAATGTACTTCTCGTATATGAAAAACAAATACAGCGATAAATTTGCAGTTACCGATACGAAAGGGATATACCACAGCTTTTGGGACGCCGCCGAGGAGATACTGAACTCCGTGCTGTTTGTTATGATAGGTCTGTCGCTGCTTGGCGCAAAGGCTAGCGAGTACCTGCCGTTCATTGTTCCCGCTGCGGTCGTTATCGGGCTTATCTCAAGATTTGCGGGGGTATTTTCGGCGGGCGCGATAAACAGAAAGCACGGTATTCCCGGAAACTACAATCTCCCCGAATATTCCGCGCTGCTTACATGGAGCGGGCTTAAGGGCGGGCTTTCGCTTGCGCTTGCGATGAGCACGGCGGAGTTCCTCGGCGAAACAGAATACCTTATCGCGATAAATCTTGCATATGTCACGATATTCTTTACGACCATTGTGCAGGGACTTACCACGAAGATAGTCTACAAACGGATAGAGCGCAGCAAGGCGCTTAGATTGAGAAGAGAAAGCGAGGCGGCGAGGTAATATGAAGCTGATAATTGCGGGAATGAGCGGGATCGGTTCGTTTCTTGTAAAGCTGCTTTCGGATAAATCCGACTATGATATCACGATGATAGACAGCAGCAAGGAAGAAATAGAAAGCGTAACCGACAGGTTCAACGTAAACGGAGTGTGCGGAAGCGGCTCTTCCAGAACGACTTTGCTCAAAGCGGGGGCTGACACAGCGGATATAGTGATAGCGCTGACCCCGATGGACGAGATAAACATAATGTGCTGCATGATCGCAAAGGACTGCGGAACGAGATATTCCGCCGCTTTGCTTCACTGCCCCGGTATCGCGGGCGACGCGGAATACCTCCGCCGGCTTGCGTCTATTGATTATGTTATCAATCCAAGACTTGCCGCGGCGGAAGAAATTGAAATGCAGATAGGGCTTCCGGGCAGGCTAAAGACCGACGCAGTGTTCGACGGCAGCGCCGTAATGCTGCAAGCGCCCGTGGACAAGGGCGGGGCGCTTGACGGCAGGTCGCTCGCGGAGGTAAAGCAGTATTTCGGCGTAAAAATGCTGATAGGAACAGTTCGCCGCGAAAGGAAAATAACCATACCCGACGGAAGATTTGTCCTTGAAGCGGGGGATGATATTGAGATAGTCGCCGAGAAAAAGAGCGTTCCCGAGATAATAAAAAAGCTCGGCATGCCTCGGATATCTGCGGACAGGATAATGATAATCGGCTGCGGCACAACGGGCTATTATCTTACGGAGCGGCTCAGCAAGAAGAAAAGCTCCGTCAGAATTATCGACAAGGACATTGACAGATGCCGCGCGCTGTCCGAGCTTTTCCCGAATGTCGAGGTGTCGTATATCGGCGACTCCGATACGCTTATGGAGCAGGGGATTAAGAACGTCGACGTGTTTATTTCCCTGACGGGAGAGGACGACAGGAACCTTGTTAATTCGCTGTTTGCGTGGTCGTGCGGGGTCAATTCCATAATTACCCGCATCAACTCTCCGCAGTATGAAAAGCTGCTCGATAAAACGGATATGCAGATAACCGTTTCTCCGTCCGTTACCGCCGTGGAGAGGATCCTCGGCTTCATACGCAACATTGCGTTCAACAACGAAAAGGGCGACGATATCGGTCAGCTTCGGCTGATAGCAGACTGCGGCGCGGAGGCTATTGAGTTCATGGCTTACGATAATT
>CAMEPN010000356.1 GCA_945931735.1 uncultured Clostridia bacterium | reverse complement strand
CAAACTCCACCTTGCTCAGGCAGGTGAACTCCAGAAACAGCGTGACCGTTCCGGTATTGCTCACCCCGTCAATTGACGGGAACGGAAATCCGTAGTCTGTTTCAAACTGGTCGGTGTCAATGATGTACGCAAGCGTGACGGCATTCCGGTTGAACACTTTGGAGTTTGTGTCATTGGCTATATCCTGCGCGTCCATGTTCCAGACGTCGTACACGATAATGTCCTGAATACAATCGCCGCAGTCCAGCAAATCCGCATGGACTGCGGTTTTCTCTTTCAAAGCCAGCGTGATTCCTCTTTCGGGAACTCCCATGTCCTTTGCGCCATAGGTGTACTGATGAAGCTCAGAAACATCACCATACTGCGAGAGAATTCCATTACCACCGGGCGCAATTTCCGTACTTCTCACCGGAAGCTCAAAAAATCCCTCAAAATACACAAACAGAGCCATCTGCACCATATTGTCAAGCGAGAGTGTGCGCTCGTCCTGCGGAATTTCCGCCTCATCAAGCGCCATCTCAATAGCAAGCTGGGACTGCTCAACGTACTGTTGCAGCTCTTCATCAATGCCAAAAAGGTCTTTCCAAACGTCTGAGCCGACAGTTTCCAGCGTTATCGAGAGCTTGTCAGAGGTGCGCTCGGTTTCGATTTTTACAGCACCGTCCATGTTCGCACCCTCGATAATGGATTTGAGGTTAGCCATGCGGAAAAGGTTCAGATTTACTGCGCCGCGCCCGTCAACCATGCCCTGCCATGCGCCGTTAAGATAATCCTGCGCTTCCTCGGCGGTTTCGGGAATGCCGCCAACCGCCTGCTCTATCTGTGAATCAATATCCGGCGCTTGGTTCTGCGTTACGGCAATGAGATACTCCCGGCTCTGTCGGATATTGTACATTGCAAGAAATTCCGGGAGATATATCTCACCGCCGCCGATACAGGTGTACTCAACAGTCTGTGTAGAGCCGTCCGGCGATGTTACGACAAGCGTCTGGCGGTCGGCTGGTTTTTCGTCAACGGTTATTTCCTCAAAGGAATAGCTGTACGCCGGCATTTGTTCCATAGCCCGGTTATAAAGAAACAGCTTCACTCCGTCCGGATAATCGGAAATACCGTCTACTCCGGTGTCGTCTGTGAAGCGGATATTGGTTATTTCCGAAAAGGAAAGCTCCGCGTCATAGCCGGAAATGAAGCTGTCAAAATCCTCCTGCGTTTTTATTGCCCGGAGCTGTTCAGCATAGTCCAGCATGATGGTCTGCGCCTGCTCTATCTCCGCTTCATCATAAAGAATGAGAGAGCTGTTGTCGAAATTGTTTGCAATAGTGGCTTTGGAGAGGTTCACCGAAAATTCCGGCATGAAGTCGTAAACCTCGCTTTTCACATCGGAATTTATCTCGCCCTCAATCCCATTGAACACCTCGGAAATGCTGGTTCGATAATAATTCCAGTGATTTCTGAGGTTGTTGTCCTGTGCAATGCTCAGAAGTCCGCTTATAAGCCCGGTAAATACAACGAATATCAGCATTACAACACCCAGAGCCATAAAAATCGTGTACAGAACAGCCTTGCGGACTTTCTCGTTTCCCGCGGCTTCTGCCGCCATGATAATCAGTTTCGGATTTACTGCCATATCAACACTCTTTCCTTATCTTCCGCCGCCGCGCCCGAACATTTCAAGGCGCTCATCGCTCAGCACAAACCGAACCTTAACTGCCTGCTTCCCGACTTTCATCAGCGCCGTTCCCCTCTGCCCGGAGGAAATAAGCTCGCTCTGGGAATCATTGAGGTCGAACAGCTCGGTGGCTTCTTTGAGGGACTGTCCGTCCATTGAAAACAATAGTTTATAGGTCGGCAGGTCAAGCACCGACTGCCCATAGAATTTAACCTCCGGGTCGAGAAAATCGTTGGTGGATTGCGTTCCCACCACTATACTGCCCTCGTATTTCCGGGCGCGCTTCTCGGCGTTTTTCAGGAATTCCAGCGACTGGGGACAGCGTGGGTCTATCATCGTCCAGCATTCGTCTGCTATCAGCATTATGCGTTCTGTGCGGTCGTGGGTTATCTGCTCCCAGCACCACGACAAAACGTTGAAATACTGCGCCGCCAGCACCGTGCCGGACATCTGTATCAGCGATTTTGTGTCCAGCACGATAAATCCGCTGGTGGGATTTATAGTCGTGTATCCGTTCCAGAGGAGGTGGTCTGCGCCGTTTGCGGCTCCCTCAAGGTAGGTCTTGAGATCTGCATAATATTCGGCGTTTCTCCCTCCGGCTTCGGCTTTGCGGGAAATGAGCTTATATAGGTCGCTCAAAATCGGGAAGCGCTCCGCTTTCATGCCGGCAACATCGGTTTCCCATGTAATCTCAAAAGAGAAATACAGCTCCACCAGCGACTGGTCAAGGAGCGCCCGCAGTCGGTCGTCCATTGACGGTATATACAGCCGGAAGAAAGTCTGCAAGGTCTTTAAATGAACCGCAAGGTCGCCTATGCTGTCCTTTTTCGTGGGGTCGATATTATCGTCCACATCTGGCGGAACAGGGCGTATCTGGAGCGGATTTATCAGCCCGCCGCGTCCCCCGGCAACATCAATCCACGAGCCTTCAAACAACGGATTAAGGCACATATCCTTGTATTCA
>CAMEPN010000355.1 GCA_945931735.1 uncultured Clostridia bacterium | reverse complement strand
AGGTCGCGGGGCTTGTTATCGCGGCGGACAGGGGGCTTGAATATGCGCTTTCCGCGGGGATAACTCCCGATATTGCCGTGGGTGATTTCGACAGCGCGCGGGTGAGCGTGCCGGACGGGGTGGAGTGTATCCGCGTGTCCCCGATAAAGGACGACACCGACGCGGAGCTTGCCGCCGAAACGGCGATAGCGCGCGGCTGCGGCGAGCTGCGGTTTTTCTGCGCGCTCGGCGGGCGGCTCGACCACACGGTCGCGAATATCCAGATGTTGTTCGGGCTGATGAAGCGCGGCATAAAGGCGGCGCTTTACGGCGGGGGAGAAAAAGCGTATCTCCTTTCGGGAGAAAGCGCCGAGGTGCCTAAATACGACGGGTACCTTTCTGTTTTTGCGTACAGCGGGAGCGCAGTGGTGAGCGAGGCGGGCGTTAAATACCCCCTCGACAGGCATACGCTCTGCGACAGCTTTCCCCTTGGGGTGAGCAACGAGGTCGCCGCTGAAAAGGCAGTAATAACGGTTCACGAGGGAACGGCGCTTATTATTGAGCATTACGGCAAGGATTAATTATTATAAAGGGGCGGCATGACCGCCCCTTATTTTTTTTGTACTAATACGGACAGCCCCCGCATAGTATTTACTGTGAATGAACGGAGGTCAATATGATAAACGTTAAAACACAGGAGATACCGCTTAAAACAGCGGCGGCAAAAATAAGGCTCCCCGCAGGCATGACCGACATTGCCGAAATAAGGCTGCGCGCGGGGCGGTGCGCGGCGGCTGTCACCGTCGAGGGAAAAATAATCCGCTGCTCGGAGCCGTTTTCGGAAAAGGATATCGCGGACTGCTTCGCGGAGCTTTGCCGCTATTCCGTCCACAGCTTCTCGCGGGAGATTGCGGAGGGCTTCATAACGCTTGACGGGGGACACCGCGTCGGGATATGCGGCACGGCGGTCATGAGCGGCGGCGTGGTCGCTTCCGTAAAGGACATTTCCTCGCTGAATATCCGAATAGCGCACGAGGTCAAGGGCTGCGCCGAGGAATTGTACGATAGATTTTTCTCGGGCGGGCTGCGCTCGCTGCTTCTCGCGGGAAAGCCGATGAGCGGAAAAACGACCGTGCTCCGCGACCTTTCGCGCATTATAGGTAACGAGCGCCGCGTTGCGCTTATCGACAGCAGAAACGAGCTTTCCGCCACGGTGCGCGGACTTCCGACGCTGGACGTCGGGGAGAACACCGACGTGCTGTGCGGCTATTCAAAGTCGGAGGGGATAATGACCGCGCTGCGCTCGCTCAGCCCCGACGTTATCATCTGCGACGAGATAGGGAATGATTTCGAGGCAGTGGAGCAGTGCCTTTTCTGCGGGGTGAAGATCATCGCGGCGGCGCACGCGGGCAGCCTTGACGAGCTTTCGCGGCGGCGCGGGACGGACAGGCTGCTCCCTTTGTTCGACTGCGCGGCGGTCATAGGCGGTCGAGGGCGGCTGCTCGAAAGCAGGGTGATAAGATGAGGACAGCGGCAGCGGCGGCTGCTTTTATATTATGCGTTATCGCGGGGCTGCGGCGGAGCGCTGCGCTAAAACGGCGCGCGGAGCTTCTGTGCGAGCTTAGGACGATGATAAGGTTATTTTCGATAGAGATACGCTGCTGCGCGTACACTCTGGACGAGCTGTGCGAAAAGGCGGACGGGCGTTTCGGCGAGCTGCTCCGCGAGTACAGGGAGAGCTGCCCCGATATCCGCGCGGCATGGGAAACCGCCTGCTCGGCGATGAGGAAAAACGGATACGGCGCGGAGGAAACCGAGCTTCTCCGCGAACTGGGGAAAACACTCGGGACGAGCGACTGCGCGGGGCAGGAGCAGCTTCTGGAGCTGCACGGCGAACGTCTTGCCGCTCTTTACGAGGCAGCGGCGGCGGACTACGCGAAAAAAGGGAAGCTGTTCCGCTCGGTTGGGCTGCTCTGCGGAGCGGGAGCGGCGGTGCTGCTGATATGACGGCTTAACGGGACGTGATGACATGGATATCGAACTGCTGTTCAAGATCGCCGCAGTGGGGATAATCGTTGCGGTGCTTAATCTGATACTTAAAAAGACCGACCATGACGAGCAGGCGGTGATGCTCACAGTGGCGGGGCTGGTCATCGTTCTGATGATGATAATTCCCGCGATAGACGACCTCTTCGCCGAGATAAAGTCCGTTTTCGGGCTGTGGTGACGCTATGGATATCATATCGCTTGCGGGCGTGGGGATAATTTCCGCGGTGCTCTGCGTTATCCTGCGCAAGCACAGCCCCGACGCAGCGCTCGGCGTGAGCATAGCCTGCGGGGTAATAGTGCTTTTTGCGGTGATGAAAATGCTCGCGCCGTCGGTGGAAGCGCTCTCCGCACTTGCCGATTCGGCAGGGATAAGCGGGGATTTCGCGGCGGTAATGCTGAAAGCGCTCGCCGTGTGTTACATAACGCAGCTCTCCGCCGACGCCTGCCGCGACGCGGGAGAGAGCGCTATCGCTTCAAAGCTTGAGCTTGCGGGACGGGCGGCGATAGTGCTGATAACGCTTCCGGTGTTCACCACGCTCGCCGAAGAGGTGACGAAGCTGCTTGGAGCATAACGAAAAGGAACATAAAATGCCGAAAATAATTTCT
>CAMEPN010000354.1 GCA_945931735.1 uncultured Clostridia bacterium | reverse complement strand
TGCGCGCATTCCTCAAGCTTTCCGCTCATCTGAACGGGATATTTCACGAAGCAGTAATGTATTTCGTTTATCAGCTTCTGATTATCCGTATAATCGTCCACTAGGAAGATAATAGACCTCGCCGCGCCGAGGTCGGATATCACCATATTGTAGTGAAGATCATAGTCGGTTTTCTTTTCCAGATACTTATCGATCTCATCTGCCGCGCGGGAAATATTCTTCTCGTACTGCTCGATATATTCAAGGCGATTTTTCTGAAGCTGGTCAAAATAAAGACCCGCAAAAATAAACGCAGCGATCAGCATAGCTACGGCAATAAAGATAGCCGTGACCATTTTCGCTTTCATGATCTTCTCCTGATTCACCTGCTCCAAAACCTCCTTTGACCTACTTTTCCTCCATTTCGGCGAGCAGTTTTTCGCCGCTTTTGTCTTCCGCCTCGGGGTCATAGCCCTGTTCATAGAGCCGTTGCTTTTCCTTGTCTATCGCTTCACAGATAAGCCTTTGTTTTTCGTCGTTTTTCCGCTGCTCTTTCTGCGCCCTGCTTTCCGAGGAGATTTTCGCGATAGTCCTTACCTCGTAAATTGCCGCGGCGGTCATTATAATTATTATCGCGAGGAAAAGCAGTTTTTTTACCGACGAAAACGAGTTTATCCACCTCAGGAATCCGACCTTGCCGTCGTACCTCCCGATTATCGAATCGGCGGAAACCGTTACGGGATCCTCCGTCCGGTTTGCGTCGCCCTTTGTGACAAAGCTCCCGTCGTCCAGCACCCGCACTATCCTGTGCGTGTTCGGCATACCGCTGATGGCGCTGTCCCGGGAATAAAAGCAGATTATATCGCCCTCCCTGAGTTCGGAAACGTCGGTTTTTCTGACAATTATAAAGTCGCCCTCGTGTATCGACGGCTCCATGCTTCCCGTGACCACTCTCAGAATACTTACGCCGAAAATGTCCGCCGCTTTTCCGCGCATATTGCAGACCATTATGTATACCACCAGCGCCGCCACAGCGGTCAATGCCGCAGCCAGAACGACCTTAACCGTTATTTTGGCAGCATTGGCTACACTGCGTTTGTTTACCGTCATGAAACAGCCTTAATACTCCTTCTTGATCTTCCTGATAAGCTTCGTAATTGGACCCACATGATATTTTCTGAATATCTCATGGATCTGCTTTTCATATCTGCGCTGCTCCCTGTATGTGCGCTGAACGGGCATCTCGGCAGGCATAACGTAAACTTTCTTTTTCTTCTTGCCGAAAATACGCTTAAGCTGCTTTCGTGTTTTTTGAAGCATATTGGGACAATACTTTTCGTAAAGCACCTTCATTTCTGCCATTTCTTTCTTTTGGCGCTCTGCCGCTCTCTTTGCGGCAGCTTCCGCCGCAACGCGCTCGATAAGCATGGGATTGTCGGAGTCGCCCTCTCTTATGACGCGTCCGTCCTGCCTTGCAAGCGAAATCATGCGGCATATTCCTCGTCTGACAACGTGAACCGGTGTTCTCGAATATTCGGCGTATATCTCCTTAAAGCTTTTCTGTTCAAGCTCGGCGCGCATTTCCTTGAGCTTCTGCGCTCTGACAGCTTCCCTTTCCTCGCGCTCGCGCTGAAGCCTTTCTTCTTCGGCAGCCTTTTCCGCTCTTTCGGCTTCGAGCTTCTCGCGTTCTTCGCCCATTATCCTGCCAAGCTCGGCACGCTCCGCTTCCTGCCTTTCGCGCTCCTCCTGCTCGGCGCGCTCGCGCTCTATGCGCTCCTGCTCAAGCCGCTCCTGCTTTTCGCGTTCGAGCCGCTCCTGTTCGAGCCTTTCCCGCTCAAGCCGCTCGCGCTCGAGGCGATCCTGCTCCTCGCGCTCTGCCTGCTCCTGCGCAAGGCGCCTTTCTTCCTCAAGCCGCCGTTCTTCTTCCAGTCGGCGCTGTTCTTCCTCCTGCCTTATGCGCTCCCTTTCCTCCGCCTCGAGCCGCTTTCTCTCCTCGGACTTATAAAACTCCGTTTCGATTTTGATTACCTTGTCTATCTCGGCAAGTATCTCGTCAGCGTCCTCGGGCATTTCCGCAGAAAAGGAATAAGCGTCCCTGCGAGCTTCTCCCGCGGTCCTGCCGACGGCGAGGTCATATTCCTCCATATCTTCGTCGTCCATTCTGCGGAGTATCCTCGGCGATGCCGCCCTGCTTTTCTTGGTCTTGAGCACCTCTGCCTGCTTTTCTCCGTCCTGCGTCGACGAACGGAAAAGCAGCAAATTCAGCGCCGACAGGTCGTAAAGATCGTCAATATAGGCTTGATCGGGTCTTTGCGCCTCGTCGGAAACATTTATCTCATAACCGACCTTGTCATAGCTCTCTATAAACTGCCAGAGAACAAGGCAGGCTTTAAGATCGACATTCTTCATTATCGCGTTGGTTCTCATTACGGGCGGGCAGATATAGTTTGCGCCCATCTGCTGACAGAACGGCGACGCTTTGTAGCTGTCGATTATCTGGCGGATCTTCTCGACCCTGTCCCACATTGTCGAGCCGTTTTCATCGGTAGTTTCAAGAGAATCCACCGTTTCAATTTTCAGGCTCATTTTCATTTTGTTCCCGCTGCCCGCGTCGAGAGCGGTGTTGTATTCCACCGCGAAAACCTCTTCGCTTGCCGAAGCGGCT
>CAMEPN010000353.1 GCA_945931735.1 uncultured Clostridia bacterium | reverse complement strand
GAACGCGCTTACAGCCCGCGCGCTCGGGCAGGGAGACAGCGAGCTTGCGGCGCGGACTGCGGGAAACGGAATGTTCCTTTCGGCGGTGATCTATGCGGTGTTCCTTTTGTTCGGAATATTCGGCACAGACGCATATGTCGGCTCGCAGACCTCCAATCCGGAGGTATATTCGATGTGCACGGACTATCTCAGGATATGCTGCTGCGCGTCGTTCGGAATAGTATTCTTCCCCTGCTTTGAGAAGCTTTTGCAGGCGACGGGGCGTTCGCTTTTCTCAACTATCGCGCAGGTCGCGGGCGCGGTCACGAACATTGTCCTCGACCCGATCATGATATACGGTCTGCTCGGAGTTCCCGCTATGGGAGTGCAGGGCGCGGCGTGGGCGACTGTTATCGGGCAGGTCGTTTCGATGGCGCTCGGCATTGTGTTCCATTTTTCTCTGAATAAGGAGATTAAGCGCGGTCTGCGCTGGCTCAAGCCTTCGTGGAACAATATCAAGTCCATCTATTCGATCGGACTTCCCGCGATAATCGCGCAGGCTCTTATGTCCGTAATGACCTATGGAATGAACATGATACTGGTAAGAGTGAGCGAAAACGCCGTCACCGCATACGGGCTTTACTACAAGGTGCAGCAGTTTATACTGTTCGCGGCGTTCGGTTTGCGCGACGCGATAACGCCTATCGTTGCGTTCAATTACGGCATGGGCAGCAAAAAGCGCATCAACGACGGCATCAAATACGGGCTTATCTACACGACTGTTATCATGGCGGCGGGAATGGTACTGCTTGAAATTTTAGCGGAGTTCATTTCGGGAATGTTCGGGCTTTCGGGTAAAACAATGGAGCTTTGCATAAGTGCGGTGCGCATTATTTCACTGAGCTTTGTTTTCGCAGGGATAAACGTAGCGCTTCAAGGCGTTTTTCAGGCGCTAAACAGCGGCATAGAGTCACTTATCATATCCGTTTGCAGGCAGTTTCTGTTCGTTCTGCCGGTTGCATGGCTGTTTTCTCTGGCGGCGGTCGGAAACGAAGCGAATATCTGGCTTGTGTGGCTGACTTTCCCGATAGCGGAGCTTGTTTCGATGCTCATTGCGATAGTTTTGATGAAGAGGATATACAAAAAGCGCCTTTCTGTTCTTGAGCAATAATATACAAATGCCATGGAATAAAATGTCGATTTTTTGTGAGAAACTACATAATCCTCGAATTTCCCTTGAAAAAGATATGGAAATATGTTAAAATGAAATATCATCACAGGCGAACTTTCATGTGGCGCGAATAACCGTGTCATAAAAGACGGGGGTAGTTTATGGATTTTCTTCAGGTGCTGACCGATATCAATAATGCGGTCAACGACTTCGTGTGGGTAAAGATAGGACTTATCCTGCTCATAGGAACCGGCGTTCTTATGACTGTCCTCACGAAGGTATTTCAGGTCGTCCACATCAAGGAGTGGTGGATGAAAACCATCGGCGGAATGTTCAGCCGCCACAGCAAGGTGCGCAAAAACAAGGAAGAGGGCGCGGTATCGCAGTTTCAGGCGCTCTGCACCGCGTTAGCCGCGACGATAGGCACCGGCAACATCGCGGGCGTTGCTTCCGCGATATGCGTAGGCGGCCCGGGCGCGGTTTTCTGGATGTGGATAGCTGCGTTCTTCGGAATGATGACAAACTTCTCCGAAAACGTGCTCGGTATCTACTACCGCCGCAGAAACAAGGCGGGCGAATGGTCGGGCGGCGCGATGTACTATCTGCGCGACGGCCTCGGCGGCTACAAGCACTGCAAGTGGGTAGGACGTATTCTTGCGGCACTGTTCGCGGTGTTCGCGGTGCTGGCGTCGTTCGGTATCGGAAACATGGGTCAGATAAACAAAATCGTTATCAACCTCGATTCCGCTATACTTAAGGACGTCGACCTCGGCTATGCTTTCGGCGACGTTAAGTGGACAAGCATTATTATCGGTATAGTTCTGATGGTTCTGGGCGCGCTGATAATCCTCGGAGGACTTCAGAGGATCGCGGCGTTCGCTGAGAAGATAGTTCCCTTTATGGCGGGACTTTACATACTCGGCTGCCTTGTTATTTTCTTCGCACACATCAACATGATCGGCGAAATCTTCGCTGCGATATTCAAGTTTGCTTTCGGAACTCAGGCGGTTATCGGCGGTGTTACGGGCATTGCCGTAAAGGAGGTAATCACGCAGGGCTGCAAGCGCGGCGTATTCTCCAACGAGGCAGGTCTTGGTTCGTCGGTAATGGTACACTCCGCTTCCAACGTAAGAGAGCCTGTTAAGCAGGGTATGTGGGGCATTTTTGAGGTATTTGCCGATACTATCGTTGTCTGCACAATGACTGCTGTCGTTGTTCTTTCTTCGGGAGCAATCGACCTTGAAACCGGCATGATGGCAGAGGGCACTAACGACGCGACGCTTGTTGCGGACGCATTCGGTGGTGTGTTCGGACCTGCGGGAACGGTGTTCGTGTCGGTTGCGATACGGCTGTTGGCGGTTACGACAGTTGTCGGCTGGTCGCATTACGGCTCGAAGTCCTTTGAATACCTCTTTGGCGAAAAGGCTGCGAAGGGTTACAAGATTTTCTTCGTGCTCATGATGATCTCCGGTGCGGTAATGACCTCCTCCATTGCGTGGGACATTTCCGACA
>CAMEPN010000352.1 GCA_945931735.1 uncultured Clostridia bacterium | reverse complement strand
GTGAACACCTGCGGGTTTATCGCCGACGCAAAGGAAGAGGGCATAAACTGGATAATGGAGCTTATCGAGCTTAAAAACGAGGGCAGGATAAAGTATATCGTTGTCACGGGCTGCCTTTCCGAGCGCTATCGCGGGCAGTTCGCGGAGGAGTTCCCCGAGGTCGACGCAGTGGTCGGGATTTCCGAATACGGCAGGATCGCGGAGATATTCGACGAGATGCTGGCAGGGGAGCACATCTGCTGTTTCGGCGACAAGGAGAGCCACTCCATGGAGGGAAAGCGCATACTTTCCACCCTGCCGCACTACGCATATATGAGGATAGCCGACGGCTGCGACAACTGCTGCACCTACTGCGCGATACCTCAGATACGCGGAAGATACAGGAGCCGTCCCATCGAAAAGATCGTCGAGGAGGCAAAGCTGCTCGCGCAGGACGGAGTAAAGGAGCTTGTAATTATTGCGCAGGACACCACGCGCTATGGGCTTGACCTATATAAGAAGCTCGCGCTGCCCGATCTGCTTAACGAGCTGTGCAAGATAGACGGCTTCAAGTGGATACGCCTGCTGTACTGCTACCCCGAGCGCATTACGGACGAGCTTATCGCCTGCATAAGGGACAACGACAAGATAGTAAAGTACCTCGATATACCCATGCAGCACTGCAACGGTGACATTCTAAAGAGAATGAACCGAAAGGGCGACGAAAAGTCGCTGAGGGAGCTTGTCGCAAAACTCCGCCGCGAGATCCCGGGAATAACTCTCAGAACAACGTTCATCACCGGCTTCCCCGGGGAAACTCCCGAGCAGTTCAACGAACTGGGTGAGTTCGCGCAGGATATGCGCTTCGAGCGCATGGGCTGCTTCGCGTATTCCGAGGAGGAGAACACCCCCGCGGCTTCGTTCCCCGATATGCTTGATGAGGAAGTCCGCCTGCACCGCAAGGAGATACTCGAGGAGCAGCAGGACGCGCGCGTATGCGAGCTGTACGAGGGAATGATAGGCGAGGAAACAGAGGTAGTCGTCGAGGGTTATGACAAGTATCTCGAGCACTACTTCGGCAGAAGCGCAATGTTCGCGCCCGAAATTGACGGAATGATATATTTCCGTGCGCCTAAGGAGCGCGGTCTGAAGATAGGCGACTTCGTTAAGATAACCATTAACGACGTAGTAGACAATAACCTTATTGGAGAGATAGTATGAATCTGGCAAACAAGCTGACGCTGTCAAGGGTGATAATCGTCCCGTTTTTCGTGCTTTTCATGTGCCTTGGGGGAGTTCCGCTGAATTATCTCTGGGCGCTCGTGCTGTTCGCTGCGGCGAGCATAACCGACCTTTTCGACGGGAAAGTCGCGCGGAAATACAACATGGTGACGGATTTCGGGAAGTTCCTTGACCCGCTTGCGGACAAGATACTTGTCGCGGCGGCGCTGGTATGCTTTACGGAGCTTGGCTGGACGGCGGCTTGGGTGACTGTCGTTATCCTTGCGCGCGAGTTCGTCGTGTCGGGGTTAAGGCTTGCCGCCGCGTCGAGCGAGAAAAAGACGGTGATCGCCGCGAATATCTGGGGCAAGGTCAAGACCGCCTCGACAATGGCGGCTATCGTCATAATTCTGGCAATGCATATCCTCTCGGACAACCTCGGCGTTCTCCCTGTGGAGTTCCCCGTGCAGCTTATCGGCGATATCCTTATGTATATCAGCGCGGCGCTCACCGTTATTTCGGGAGTAAGGTATGTCTATGACTACCGCGGGTATATCGACCCGTCAAAATAATTTTTCGGATATAAAAGGGAGCCTGTGCCGAAACAAAGTTTTCGGTACAGGCTCACGCTTTTCCCGCTGACGTCCTTACATAAAGGCAGGATATCTGTTTGTGTTACAGTTTTTCTTAAAAAATTTTGCATAACCTATTGAAAAAAATCCGAAAGTAATGTATAATGTCATTGTATGGGTTGAGGCTGTGCGAAATGCCGCACCGGCTTCAATAAAATCTGAAAGGAGTACATAACAAGTATGACTTATTCTCATGAAGTTGAAAACATGTGTCCCGTGGCACAGGGCGTTGCTCACGGCGCTGCGCCTATCCCCGAAGAAGCTAAGTGGGTAAAGGCTAAGGAGATCGCTGACATCAACGGTTTTACACACGGCATCGGCTGGTGCGCACCTCAGCAGGGCACCTGCAAGCTGTCCCTGAACGTTAAGGGCGGCGTTATTCAGGAGGCTCTGGTAGAAACTATCGGCTGCTCCGGTATGACACACTCCGCTGCTATGGCGGCAGAAATTCTCCCCGGCAGAACGATCCTCGAGGCTCTTAACACCGACCTCGTATGCGACGCCATCAACACAGCTATGAGAGAGCTTTTCCTCCAGATCGTTTACGGCAGAAGCCAGTCCGCTTTCTCCGAGGACGGTCTTGCTATCGGCGCAGGTCTTGAGGACCTCGGCAAGGGTCTGCGTTCTCAGGTAGGTACAATGTACGGCACTCTCGCAAAGGGTCCCCGCTACCTCGAGATGACCGACGGCTACGTTACCGGCCTTGCTCTTAACGAAGATGACGAGATCATCGGCTACAAGTTCGTCAACTTTGGCAAGATGATGGAATTCATCAAGAACGGTGATGACGCTAACACAGCATTTGAGAAGGCACAGGGTCAGTACGGCCGTGTTGCTG
>CAMEPN010000351.1 GCA_945931735.1 uncultured Clostridia bacterium | reverse complement strand
TCAAGGTGGTTGGTAGGCTCGTCAAGCAGCAGCAGGTTCGCATCGGACAGCAGCAGCTTCGCGAGCTGTAATTTCGAGCGCTGTCCCCCGCTGAGGACATCTACGGGCAGCTTGAGGTCGCTCTCGGAAAATCCCAGACCCATAAGCGCGGAGGAAGTCCTGCTTTTGTAGGTAAGCCCGCCGTCGCGCTCAAACTGCTCAGTGAGCGCGGTCTGCCGCTCAATTATTTCCGCGCTGTGGTCGCCCGAGTCGATTTTGTCATGAATTTCCTCAAGCTCCAGTTCCATGTCCTCAAGCCGCTCGAAAACAGTCAGCGCCTCGTCAAAAAGCGTCTTTGTCGACCCTCGGCAGGCGAACTGCTCCATAAAACCCATTTTACAGCTTCCCGCAATATGCACCGCGCCGCTGTCGGGAGTGTGCTCTCCCTTAAGCAGGCGGAACAGCGTGGTTTTTCCGCTGCCGTTTACTCCGACAAAGCCTATTTTGTCGCTGTCATATATCTCAAGATCAACGCCCGAAAAAAGCTCTCTGTCGGCGAATGACATCGAAATATCGTTAAGACTTAATAATAACATAGTTTTCACCCAAAAATTCGGGGGGCATAAAGTGAACGCCCCCCGAAAGCAATGATGTTAATTTGTGTTTAGCTTAACCCCTTTACCTTCTCGGGAGCATACTTGTTGTTTACAAGATAATCGTTAAGCTCAACGGAATAATCCGCATAGGTGTTCTTAAGGGTTTCATCGTATTCGTCGGACTTCATGCCTCTGAGGACGGAGGAACGGTTGGTTTCCTTCCATTCGGTGAGCTTTGTCATGTCATCTCTTACGACAACATATATCGAATCCTCTGTTTCAAACAGCGAAGCCTTGGAGTCGTCGGCAATGCTCCAGATATAGTCGGTAACGTCTGCGTCAAGGGAGGAGCTGCTCTTGCTTATAACGCGCTCGAGAGAGGACTCGGAACTTGCCTTTTCGGCGGTAGCGGCGTCGATCGCCTGCTGAACAGTTTCCTCAAGCGTCAGTTCTGTTTCCGAGGAATCGTAATTATCCTCTGCGTCCGCCCTTGCTTTGTTCTGTGCCTGCTGAAGGTCATAATCATACTGAATGTCAACGAAGCTCTCTCCGCTGTTGAGCCTGTCCGCATAGCCCTGCGCAGTATCTCTTACAGCCTGAATATCCGCTTCGTCCTTTAACGCGATTCCGCCGTAGTCGTCAAACTCAAGCTCAATGAACTTTACTCCCGCGTAATTCTCCTTGAGGTATGCGTCGAAATCTTCGTCGGAAACAGGCGTCAGCCCGTCGGTGTCGTAATAATGCAGGAAAAGCTTGTCGCTGAGCGAATTTACCTTGTATATCTCGGCAAGCGATTCTCTGCCTATGCCTAAGGAATCATAATATTCCCCGATAGTGTCGAAGTTATAGAAATACTGTGCATAATAATTCTCGTCGTTCCAGAGAGAGGAAATTTCGCTGTTTATATCGTTTAATTCCTCGTTGGTAAGAGTTACGCCGTATTCCTCGCAAAGGCGCTTTACTGCAACAAAATTCTTTACCTGCTCGAGCGTATTATCCTTTATCCAATCGGACGCGGACTTGTCCCCGATAGTATATCCGAACACGTCGCCGATCTCGGAAGTATCGCCGTTTTCCGTCTTTTCGTCGGATATCTCGCCGCTTGCGTCGCTGTATGCGGTCTGCATAAAGGAAAGGTAAATACCGTTTCTGATCTGCACCCCGTCAACGGTCATAACATAGCCCGAATCGGAGCATCCGCAGAGCGCCGCAGCGCATACGATAGCCGCAGCAGCGGCGGCTGTTTTTTTGTAACTGAATGTCATTTATAGTCCTCCTGAATTGAACTGTATTTTATTAGCTTTCTTGACTTTCGGGAACATAATCCGTAAACCTGACCGACATCAGGGTGTCCTTTCCGTCCCAGCGGTTTATGGTATATTCCATATATTTTTCCGGAGTAACCTCCATGCCGCTGATGCCCGAAACAGACGCCAGCGAGGGCGGAAGATATCCGACGATAAGCGTGTATGTGCCGCTGCTCTCGGTCATGCTTACTATTGTGGGCGAATAGGTGAGATAACGTGTGTTCTTAGCCGCGCTGTAAACATGATTGTCCTCGTCATAGGTAAACCGCGTTTCGCCTGTTCCCGCCGTCTGATGCTCTATCGACGCGGACGAGCCGAAAATTTCCTTGCAGGAAGCAGTGACGTCGTATTCGGGGATAGTCAGCACGCCGCCGCTGTCCTTTTCGTACTGCGACGCGTCCTTATTAACAAGGATATTCCATATCGCGCAGGTTATCTTTGTGGAGTTGGGTATTTCCGACGCATTTTCAAAAGGCGCGATATCGTTTACTACGACGGGGAAAATGAACTGCGCGAACTCGTTTTTCAAGGAAGTATTGTCCAACAGTCCGCTCGTAAAGTTCGCCACAAAGCGCACCGTATAAGCGCAGCCTATGATCGCCATGATAATTACAAAAACCGCAAATCCGAAGAAAAAGCCGTTTTTGTGAGGCTTTGCGGGAGCTTCTTCCTCTGCGGCAGGCTCTTCTCCGCCGAGCAAGGCGATATCGTTTTCAATATCGGGTTCGCTTTCAAGCGAGCCGAAAAGCTGGTCAATGACCTTTTCGCCCTGCTGCTTTTCCGGCTGATTCTCC
>CAMEPN010000350.1 GCA_945931735.1 uncultured Clostridia bacterium | reverse complement strand
AACAAGACCTTTTTCGGGAAGGAGCGCGTGCTCAACGCCTACCTCGCCGACATCGTAATAATTCGTGATGTCATACTTCCCCGCAAACTCGCGGCACTGCTGGCACTGCTTGGCTGCCTTTATGTCCTTGTTAGGGGTGAAGTGATCCATTACAAGGGATATCTTGTCCTTGTCGAACACGCTGTCAAAGCCGATTTTATTGAACTCGTTTATAGCAACAGGGCTTGTGATATCGTTTCCGAGCACCATGTCGAGCTTCGCTCTTATGAGCTGTCCCTCGGTAACGCTGTCAAGTCCCGCGTGCTTGGCGAGAATTTTCTGGGTCATTGTCATTCCCATAGTTATTTCCTCCGTCATATGAATTTGAGAACATAAACATTCACTTTATTATTATATCACGATTTTTTGTTGATGTAAAGAGGATTTTATCGATTTTTTTCAAAAACAAAAGGAGCCGAAAGAACGGCTCCCGTGTTATTATTATAATGCTCAGCTGTGTATAGTCGCGCCGTATTCCTTGACAACATCAAGGATACTGTTGATGAGAATGGCGGCGAGAAGAACATTAAACCCATTAGCAATGCTGGTATAGGTAATGCGGGTGCGGCGGCTTTTCAGCCCGTTTGAAACAAAGCCTATCCACGCGCAGGATATCGCCACAGCCGCCATAAGCGCGAAAATGCCCCAGTAAATGCTGACGGACATATCAAAAACATTGACGAACAGGGCAACCATCACAAATTCCGTAAACGGTACGAGAGTAAGCGGCAGCGTCGCGAACGCCCATTCTTTATGATGCGACCTGAAGAATATTATCGCGAACGCAATGAATATGCCCGTAATTACACCGCATTCAATAGCCATGTTCTCACCTCACACTTTTATCGTAAAATCAGCCGAGAATATCCTCCGCGGCAGAGTTATCGGCGCAGATCGCATAAATTACAGTTGTACCGTTCTGCTTGACAAAGCAGTCGTCGAATTTGTACATTTCGCCCGGGGTATAGTCCGCATAGGTATCGCGCTGCTTTTCGATGCGCTCTTCGAGAGCGGTCTTTATTTCTGCGGCGTTATCCTCGTCGACTGCCTCGAACACGCCGAACTCGTCGGGCATTGCCCCGGAGCCGCAGATATACGCGGAAAACCCGCTTATCTCATCAGGCTCAATGCTGTAACGCGCGGAAAGATCGTCGGAGGTCAGCTCGACCATAGACGGAAATTCAACCGCCGCCAGAAGCTCCGCTGTTTTTTCGGCGGGAGTCTTTGACGCCGCGCTCTCGCTCGCAGAGGACTCGCTTCCCGAGGACGCGGTGTTTCCGCAGCCTGCAAGCATTGCGCAGGAGATAATTCCTGCCATGATAATGGTGATCTTCTTCATAATATATTTTCCTTTCTGATATGTTTTATGACAGTTCGCTTTGCAGATATGAAAGCATAACGTCGTATGTTGTCCCCTTGAAATGCATACCGTCCACCTCGGAATATTCACTGCTGAAATAACCCGTGCTGTCGGTGAGCTTTGAATATAGGTCGAAATACTTTATGCCAAGCTCGCTGCACATTGCCTTGATGTCTGTGTTAAACTCGGAAATAATCTCATTTGTAACGCCGCTGTACTCCGCAGCGGAGCTGTCCGCCGTTATCGGAGTGACCGAAATGCAGTAAAGCTTGCTGTCGGGGCAGGCTTCAGTCAGCTTTTCGATAAGCGTGCGGTAGGAGGATTCGAGTATACTCAGGTCGCCGCCCGCAGACAGCCCGTTCGAGCCGAGCATTATAAAAATACGCTTCGGCTGCAAAGATGAAGCGTATTCCAGCGCGCTTCTGCCCGAGCCGTCATAAAGATCCGCAGCTTCGGTGTACGCCTTGTACGGCGTATAGCCTATCGCTGCGGCTACATTCTTCTGATCGAGCTTGTTGTAAAGGTAAAGTCCCGTAGAAATGCTGTCGCCGATAAAGAGATCGTCCGAGAAAAACGACTTGTCATAAAAGCCAACCTCAACAGGATCGTCCGAAACGCTCGACGACGTGTCCTGCGTTGTGAACACGATAGGCTCGGTGGTGTTCTGCGTCTGCTTTGTCATGGAAACCGGCGGCGTTGCGGCGGTGGTCGTCACGGCGGTAGTGGCGGCAGTCGGCTCGTCCTCGGCGGCGGAGGGAGTGTCCTCCGTTTCGACGTAATACGGCTCCGAGCTGCTTTCGTCGCCGGAATTTATCACCGAAAACGCAAGACTGAACGCAAGCCCGCATATCACAAGGATAATTACGATCATTATTATATTAAGAACAATGATATATTTCGGGAGCTTGGGACGGCGGTCAGACATGGCTGTATCCTCCGTTCATTATGTTATATTTCATTTTGATTTTCCTTTCACATCAAATGCTTAATCAATTATAACCCATAAATTAAAAAATTGCAATATCTAAATCAGGATTTTCACACATTTTTCGGTTACATTTTTGTAACATTTGCTCAGGCAAATTCGTTCCCGTCGCTGCAGAAAATATGCGTTCTTACAATGCGCAGACGCGGCAGCGGCTCTCCCGAAAACGCAGCGTAAGCGTCCAGCAGCAGCGCGGGGTTGATGTTGAACTCGTTTCCCGCAGGCAGGCGCAGCGTTATTTTCCCGTCGGAAAGCCGCACATCTGAAACCAGCGGCTTGAGGTCGACCTCCG
>CAMEPN010000349.1 GCA_945931735.1 uncultured Clostridia bacterium | reverse complement strand
TGCTCTCAGGATTTTTCTGTAATTATATCATATTTTTCGGAATTTGTAAAGCACAAGCTGTCAATTTTTTATGATTTCTTAGCGGTCATTTGAGCAGCAGTCTTTCGTCGCAGTATTCGCAGATGAGGAAGTCGCCGAACTTTCTGAATTTTGCGGGGAGATATTTTTCCGTCTGAGTTACGCAGCGCGGATTGGTGCAGCACACGTCGGTCTTGGTAACTCCCGTGAAGAGCGGCTTTGAGCGCGGCGCGTTGTTTAGTATAGTGAGAATGAGCGCCATGCGGACGTACATTCCGTTGTTCGCCTGTCTGAAATACGCCGCGCGCGGGTCGTCGTCGACCGCGACCTCTATTTCGTTCACTCTCGGCAGCGGGTGCATTACTATCATGTCCTTTTTCGCAAACTGCATCTTGTCCTTTGTAAGGCAGTAGATGTCGCGCTGGCGGAGATATTCGTCGTTGCTTTCAAAGCGCTCGCGCTGAATACGCGTCATATACAGCATATCGAGCTGCGGGAGCACCTCGTCGATGGTTGTGACCTCGGTAAATTCGCAGCCCCTTGCTACCAGCACGTCCTTGATATACGACGGCAGCGCGAGCGACGGCGTGGATATCAGAATGAATTTGTTCCCGCGGTAGCAGGAGAGCGCCTTTAGCAGCGTGTGCACCGTTCGTCCATTCTTGAGGTCGCCGCAAAGTCCGACAGTAAGCCCGTCAAGCCGTTCCAGCTCAAGCTTTAGAGTGAGCAGGTCGGTGAGCGTCTGTGTCGGGTGGAGGTGTCCGCCGTCGCCTGCGTTTATTACGGGGCAGTCCGCGCACAGCGCCGCCGCCTTTGCGGAGCCTTCCTGAGAATGGCGCATTACGAGAATGTCGGAATAGGTGCTGACAATTTTTATGGTGTCCTTAAGATTTTCTCCCTTGGAAACAGACGAGTTGCCCGGGTTGTCGAAGCCGATTATGCTGCCGCCGAGGCGTATCATTGCCGCCTGAAAGCTCATCTGCGTGCGGGTCGACGGCTCGTAGAACAGCGTCGCCATTATTTTCCCCCTGCACTTGTCGGAATAGCCCTCGGGTCTGCGCTTGATGTCCTGCGCAAGGCTAATTATCGCGTTCCATTGCGAAACCGACTCGTCGTCCATGTCGATAAAATGATTGAAATTCCGGTTCAAATCAGTCACCCGTCCTTTTGTTTTTGCATTTATTAAGGTAATTATATCAGAAGTTATGTCGGATTTCAATAGCTTTTGAGAAAAAAACGGCTTGAAGTATAAAGCATATCATGCTATAATAACATTAGGTCACCTCTAAAAACCTCTTGTGAGCAAAACTGTGCAGTGCACACCATCTTCGTCGTCAAACCTCCTCGTAAGGCATACAGCCTTACTTCGTCGGCTTTCCTAGAATCTGGTGCACCCTGCCCATTTTTGCTTTTCACAACGGTTTTTAGAGGTTCCCATTATTAATATATGAAAAGGACATAGCTATGCTGGAACAGTTTCATTATTTTTATGAAAAGCTCCGTCCGGAGCGGAGCGCGGAGCTTGCCGCCGCGTTTGATATAACGCCGTGCGGGATAAGCGTCGTTTTGTGTGATATGGCGCTTTCGCGCAGGTATGCCCGCGCAGCGCTCGCCTGCGAGAAAGTGACCTCGGAAACGGTTATCCGTCAGATGTCAAGACTGCTTTCGCTCGCAATGCAGCGGTTCGATATACCCGCGCAGGCGGTGAAGTCGGTCGGAGCGGCGGCGGGAACGCATATCACCGCGCTGTTGGAGTCGGCGCTGACCCCGACGGGGCTGTTTCTTCCGCCCGAAACGGAAATTTACCTGCTGCCGTATATTTCCGCGGGAATAGGCGGGAGGTTCACCGCAGCGCTGCTCACGCTGCCCGAGGGCGATTTTGCGGCGGCGGATATCGGCGCGGCGGTCTGCACGGCGGTAAAACGGGGCGATTCGCTCAAATGTGCGGCGTTCCCGCTTTCGGGCGCGTTTGACTGCTCGGCGCTGACGTTCGGTATGCCCGCGGAAAACGGCGCGATAGTGTCCGTTTACAGCAAAAAAGACGGCGGGCTGTGTTACAGCGTCTGCGGGGACATTGACGCGGTGGGGATTGCGCCCTGCGCGGCGGCGGAGGCAGCCGTTCTTATGCTTCGGCGCGGGACGCTGGACGCGTTCGGGATACTGACCGACCGCGATAAATTCACTATCGGAGAGGAGATATTCCTCACGCAGGAAGATGTCAGGGCGCTCCAGACCGACAAGGCGCGGTGCGCAGCCGCGCTTGAGCTTATGCGAAGGGAAGCGGAGCCGTCGGCGCGGACTTTCCTTTCGGGAGAGCCGCTAGCGGAGGACGGCATGGGGGCGCTGCTGGATATCGGCGCGGTGCCGCATGAACTGGCGGGAGCGGCATTTTGCAGGAATGCGGCGGAGCAGGGCGTTATCAACTTTGTTGTCAGCGAAAAATGCAGGCAGACCGCGCATGAGCTGGTGATGTCCGCAGAGGATATAACGCATGGGCTGCTGCCCGAATTTGACGAAATGTACATAAAAAATCTGGAGTTTTAAGGCAACACCGCATAATTATTTTCGTTCGATTGCGCCGCAGATTTTTCGTCAGATTGTACAAATTTGACGCAGGCGGGCTGACGCCCGTCAAGGAAAATTTGTGCAATATGGCGGAAAA
>CAMEPN010000348.1 GCA_945931735.1 uncultured Clostridia bacterium | reverse complement strand
AAAATCACTTCTCGCGGCAGTTCTCTGCGCGGGAATGCTCGCAGGCTGCTCCAACGCGGCTACATCGGGCAGCTCCGAGGTTTCCTCGGATACATCGACCTCGGCTGACACCGCAAGCGCTTCGGAAAGCTCCGAAAATTCGGAAAGCACCGCTTCCTCCGAGCAGGCGGACGCGCAGACCTCCGAAACGGCTGACAACTCCGAAACGGGCGACAGCACCGCGTCGGATATAACGGTTAATATCGCGGCGCTGAAGGGCCCGACAGCAATGGGCATGACAAAGCTTATGGACGACGATGAAGCCTCTGATATGGGCTATGAATTTACCATTGCGGCGGCAGTCGACGAGATTTCCCCGATGGTAATTCAGGGCACGGCGGATATCGTGTGCGTTCCCGCAAACCTCGGCTCCGTTCTGTACAACAAGACGGAGGGCGGCGTTGAAGTGCTCGCGGTGAACACCCTCGGCGTGCTTTATATCTGCGAAAACGGAAGCACCGTTACGTCGGTTGAGGATCTTCGCGGAAAGACTATCTACTCCAGCGGCAAGGGCGCAACACCCGAATATGCGCTGAATTACATTCTCACACAGAACGGCATTGACCCCGAGAAGGACGTTACTATCGAGTGGAAGAGCGAGCATTCCGAGTGCCTGTCGGCTCTGCTTGAGGACGCAAACGGCGTGGCAATGCTGCCGCAGCCCTTTGTAACGACCGCGCAGACCAAGAACGAGAACATAAACGTCGTTCTTGACCTTACGGAGGAATGGGACAAGCTCGGCACAGGCAGTTCACTTATCACCGGCATAGTTATCGGCCGCAAGGAATTTATAGAGCAGAACCCCGAGGCGGTAGACCTGTTCCTTGAGCGCTACGCGGAGTCCGTTGAGTATGTTACAACGAACGTTGCGGAGGGTGCGCAGCTTGTCGGAAAGTACGACATCGTTCCCGCTGCGGTCGCTGAAAAGGCTATCCCCGAGTGCAACATTGTCTGCATCACGGGCAGCGAGATGAAGGAAAAGCTTTCGGGCTACCTCGGCGTGCTGTTTGACCAGCTCCCCGCGTCCGTAGGCGGTGCACTTCCCGCGGACGATTTCTACTACGGCGCATAACAGGCATTTCGGGCAGATTTAGCATATCATAAAAATTCGGTCAATTCCGATACAATTAATGATCTCGGGCGGATAGAAAATATCCGCCCGTTTCGGCAGGTGAGGAAATGAAAAAACGACTTATCACGGCGGGCTGTGTTCTGTTTTGGCTCGTTGTATGGCAGCTGGGCGCAATGGCGCTCGACCGCGAGATATTTCTCGTAACGCCTATCGCTGCGGCGAAGCGGCTGCTTGAGCTTATCCCCGAAGCGGACTTTTGGAAAAGCATAGGATTTTCCGCCGCGCGGATACTGCTCGGGTTCGTTTCGGGAATGGTCTGCGGAACGCTGCTTGCGGTGCCTGCGGGGAAATTCCCGTTCGTAAAGCGGCTCCTGTCGCCGCTGATGACCGCGCTGAAATCTATCCCCGTCGCGTCGTTCACCATTCTCGCGCTGATTTGGCTAAGCTCAAAAAATTTGTCGGTGCTGGTGGCGTTCCTCATCTGTATGCCGATTTATTATTCAAATATGCTCGAGGGAATAGAGTCGCTTGACCCGAAGCTTACCGAGATGGCGAAAATCTTCGGAATACCCGCGCATAAAAGGTTCGCGGGGGTGTATCTGTCGCAGCTTCTGCCGTATTTCCGCTCGGCGTCGGCGCTTGCGGTCGGGCTGTGCTGGAAATCCGGCGCAGCCGCCGAGGTCATCGGTATACCCGACGGGTCGATAGGCGAAAAGCTGTACATGGCGAAAATATACCTCGAAACGGCTGACCTTTTCGCATGGACATTTGTTATCATCGTGGTGAGCTGGGCGTGCGAAAAGCTGTTTCTGGCGGTGGTCGGGCTGGTCGTAAAGCGGATAGAAAGGATGTAGCGGGGAATGAGGGCTGAAAATATCTGCAAGGCGTTCGGGGAGAATGTCGTGCTGAATAAATTCACGGCGGACTTCCCCGACGGGAGCGTGACCGCCGTGATGGGAAGATCTGGCTGCGGGAAAAGCACGCTGCTGATGATACTTATGGGGCTTCTCCCCGCAGACAGCGGCGTTGTCGATGCCCCCGAAAACCGCCGTATCAGCGCAGTTTTTCAGGAGGACAGGCTTTGCGAGAACCTCACCGTTTCTGCGAATATCCGCCTTGTGACGGGAAAGCGGCTGTCCGCCGAGGAGCTTAACGGGCACCTTTCCGCCGTGGGGCTGGAGGGCTGCGCGGACAAGCCCGTGCGGGAGCTTAGCGGGGGAATGAAGCGCCGCACCGCATTGCTGCGCGCCGTCCTCGCGGAATACGACATTCTGTTCCTCGACGAGCCGTTCAAGGGCTTGGACGAGGACACCCGCCTGCGCGTGATGGAGTATACCAAGAAAATGACCGCGGGGAAAACGGTAGTCTTTGTCACCCACGACAGCAGGGAATGCGATTTTCTCGCGGACAGGGTTATCGAGCTGTAAAACGGTTCCATTTATCGGGCGCATAGAAAACCCGCCGTCGATTATCTTTGAAAAAAGCCTGAGAGGCTCAGTTCTTCTCAGGCTTTGCTGCTATATAGCCGAAAAAATACTCCGAAGCCCAATGACCTCGGAGTATCTGTGTTTATTCGGATT
>CAMEPN010000347.1 GCA_945931735.1 uncultured Clostridia bacterium | reverse complement strand
GCTGCGAATCCGTTTCGATATAGCTGAAATGCTGCTCGAAATCCTCTTGGAGAGAATCGTCCTCGGGAAACGCAAAGCCCGTCGACTTCATGCGCTTTGAATACAGCTCGATAAGCTCCGAAGCCATTTCCTTAGCGGCAGCCTTCGCCTTTGACTTGGATTTCTGCCACTGGTCAGAGTTCAGCTTGTTCAGTTTAACGGTGCTCGTGTCGCCCGTTCCGATATAGCGTGAAACAAGGTCGAGCTGCGTAACGGGAACGTGAAGAACGTCCGCGCCCGCGTACCTTATCCTTATATAATCCTTAGCAACGCCCTGCGTCTGTATCTTGTGAACTCCGTCGAACACGCCGATACCGTGGGAATAATGCACGACAAGGTCGCCCACCGAAATATCGGAGAGCGAGCGTATCTCTTCCCCGCGCTTCTTTTTGGGAACGCGCCTGCGCTCGGCATGGACAGCGGTATGCGTGAACACGGCGAGCTTCTCCTCGTTGTATTCTATTCCCGCAGAAAGCGTGCCGGGGCAGACGATGACCTGCCCCTCGCAGGGAGCGCTCGGAGCCGCAGAATAAACCGCGCTGAACCCGTCGTCGATAAGGTCGGAGGTCAGCGTGTGCGCGCCCTTGTCCGTTCCCGCGAAAACAAGGCAGCAATATCCCCGCCCGAGAAATCCGCCCAGTTCCTCCTCAAGCAGCTTGTATTCTCCGCTCCACGGCGAGGTCTGGACTGCCCCCTGAACATTTATTATAGTGCCAAGCTCCAGCCCGCCGCCCCGCATAAACGAATCGAAATACACCGCTGTCCTGCTGTCCAGCGCGCCGTAAAGCTCGTTTTTCGTGAGCATGAAGCGCTCATTTCCCTTGCAGACCTTTCCCTCGTCGGTGAGTATCTTCAAGTCCTCCGTGTGCTGAAGCGCGACCCCTCGGAAGCTTTCGCGGACAGTCACGTTTTCGCAGACGAAAACCGTCTTTGCGTAATCGAAAACCGTCGCTTCCTTATCATAACACAGCGGGAAATATTTATCCGTGCTGTGGAGCGTCACGCCGCCGCGCATTTTGTTCACGTCGTCAAGGAAATTGCGCTTAAGCTCCTCGGCGCGCTTTCCGCGGATTTTCGCCGCCATTTTTTCTATACGCGAGCAAAGCTCCTCATCGCTGTCGAAAAGCGTTTCGCAGGCGGGAGAAATGCAGATATTATCGCGTTCCTCGGTGCGGCGCTGTGTGTCGGGGTCAAATTCGGAGATACTGTCAACGCTGTCGCCCCAAAGCTCAATTCTGAACGGCTTGACTGAGCTTGGCGGGAATACGTCGATTATCCCGCCGCGCACGGAATACTGCCCCGCGCCCTCGATGAGGTCAGTCCTTACGAAGCCCGCCGCAGTCAGCCGCGAAACAAGCTCCTCCTGCGAAATCTCGTCGCCCTCGGAAATATTTATCGTCCTCGCGGCAAGCTCCTCGGGCGGTATGGTGAGCTGCGCAGCCGCTTCCGCGGAGCATATGACCGCCCCGCAGGTACCGTCAGTCATGGCGGAAAGCGCGAAAATGCGCTTGTGCTCATACTCCCGCGAAGCCGCCTCGACGCCGCCGAGCATAAGCTCCTTTGCGGGGTAAAGCAGCGCAGTGTTCTCCCCGCACATCATGTTTATGTCAAGGCAGAGCTTCTGTGCCTCGCCCTCGCTCTCCGCGATGATAAGCACGGGAAGCTTGATATTCTCCCGCAGGAGCGCGCTTATGAAATGCGCCTTGTGAATGTGCGAAACGCCTGTCACAAGGGCAGGCAGCTTCTTATCGGAGTCAAGGTATTTTACAAGCTTATGATAATCGGCGCTCCGCTGCGCCGCGTTAAGAAAGAAATCCATATTTTCCTCGGTTTCAAAGTATCAGGAGTTGTATTTGTTCATGGCAGCGTCGGTCTTGCCGTCCACCATCAGCTCAAGGCAGGCGACCGCGTTGTCGAAGCACTGCTCCAGCTTCTCGCCATCCTCTTTCTTGAAATGCCCGAGCACCCAGTCTGCAAGGCTGTAATCGGGGTGCGGCTTGGCGCCGACGCCCATTTTTATGCGCGGGAACGTGTCCTTTCCCGAAAGGTAGATTATGCTCTTAATTCCGTTGTGACCGCCGTCGCTTCCCTTTCGGCGTATGCGGAGCTTGCCCGGCTCGAGCGAGATATCGTCGTACACGATTATCGTGCGCTCCGGCGGGATTTTGTAGAACGACATTGCCTCGGTAACAGCCTCGCCGCTGTTGTTCATAAAGGTCGTTGGCTTCATTATGAGGCAGTGCTTCCCCGAAATGACTGCGTCGCAGGTCAGCGACTTGAAGCGCAGCTTCTTGCATTTCAGCCCGTACTTCTCGCAAAGCGTGTCTATCGTCATAAACCCGATATTGTGGCGGGTGTTTTTATACTCCCTCCCGGGGTTGCCCAGACCGCAAATTATGAACTCGACAGGCCCCGCAGGCTCGGGAGCGCGCTTCTGCTCCAATTTGTTTAATATATCAAAAACCGACATGGCTGTATCCTTTCTTTTTATAACGCACAAAAGCCACCCGCGAATTTCTCCGCGAGTGGGTAATTATTCTTTACCTATGATATTTTACCACAACCAAATCGTTTTGTCAATCCGAAATTTATTATACTCCGCGCAAACGGCGGATATCCGGCGAAAAAGGGCTGTTCCTTATTTCGGGAACAGC
>CAMEPN010000346.1 GCA_945931735.1 uncultured Clostridia bacterium | reverse complement strand
AGCGCCGCGTTTTCGGGGTTTCGGGCTATCTCCTTTATCTTCTGCCGTGCAAGCAGCTTCATCTCTGATTTTGCGTCCTCTATTCTGTCGCGCAGTATCTCAACGGTGGATTTCGTCTGCGTTGTTTCGACTTTCTCATCTTTGAGCGCTTCGTCCAGCTTTGCAATCATCTCCTGCGAATTATCCCGCACCATTCTGATGTACGCTTTCAGCGCCTCGTCAAGCACGGCGCATTTTGTGTGATGTGAGGTGCAGCCCTGCAAGCCTCGCCTGTGGTAGCTTCCGCAGGTGTAGGCAGGGTCACGCTTGGGGTTGCTTATTGAGAACATCGGCGCTCCGCAGTCGCCGCAGAAAATAAATCCCGAATAGACATTATCGTATTTCTTCACGCCGCGGTAGTGACCTTCTGTGCGGCTTTCAAGCTGCTTCTGAACCGTGCTGAACAGCCTGTAATCCACAATAGGTTCATGGTGGTTTTCAAAAACGATATGCTCGCTTTCGTCCGTCTTGAAATCCGCACCGTTTATCTTGCGCCGCTTGTACTTCGCCTGTCTGAATGTCCCGATATAGAAGTCGTTGCGCAGTATCTCCGACACGGAAACAATGCTCCATGTTGATTTAGCGCGGCTTTTGACTTCCTCGCCCTCGGAAATGCGGCGCTGTTCCTCGTGCATTCGTGGGGTAGGGATATTGCTGTCGGTGAGGTAGTTTGCTATTTTGCGGTAGCCGTTGCCCTCCGAATACATCTGAAAAATTATGCGGACAACCTCGGCACACTCTTCCTCGACCTCGATTGTCGGGTTCTTGCCGCTCGTCAAACGGTACCCATAAGGCACTGCGCAGAGCCACTTGCCCTCATGCTGGCGGTTTTGGATTACGCTCTTGACCTTTTTGCTGGCGTCGGTGACGGGCATTTCGTTGATGAGGAAGCGGAATTGTATCTGCACCCACTCATCGCAGGTGGGGTAATCTATCCCGTCACCAATCGCTATAATACGCACGCCGCTGTCACGCAAGTCCTCAAGCTCCACCAGACCCTTGCTGTTGCGGCGGGAGAAACGGCTGAAATCCTTGACAACAAGTATCTGATGCTCGCCGCGAATAAGCTTTCGGCGCATTATCTGATAGAACTCGCGCTGGTCGAAGGTGTAGCCCGAGCGGTCTCTGTCCGCGTAGAATGTAAGCTCCGCCTCGGGGAACTTTGTCCGCACATAGTCCTCGATTATGGCTTTCTGGTTCTCAATAGAGGTGTTGTCCCTGTCAAGCTCCTCATCTACCGATATTCGGCAGTAGCCGGCTATGCTGAGTCTTTCCAATGTAATCAAATCCTTTCGGAATACTTATATACAATATTGTACCACAAAAAATAAAGAAATGCAAGTACCAATAGAATAATAAGGAGCAGGCACAAAACCTGCTCCAATTCCTATTGATTTGAAAGTACGATATCAAGTATCGTTCTGCACCTCGTTTAACAGCTCGTCAAAAGAACTGTACCGCTTATATTTCCCGGTCTTGTCCTTCATCTCGTCATATTCAGAAAGAGCGGCTTTTGTCTGCTCGTTAGGAGTCATGCTTCTCACCTCAAAGGGCATTATATACCATATCGTAAGCATTGTCAAGACATTGTAGAATTTGTTTTCCACAAAAAATAATATACGCAAGTACCCGGAACAAAATCAGAGCGGCCCATATAGAGCCGCTCTTTATTCTATGCCGGTTCGGGCGTTTGCCCGGCGATTTTCTCCGCCTTGACCTCCTGTTCTGCCATCTTCATGCGATTCATCTTCAAGAGGTACAGCGTTGGGTCAAACAAGTCCTCGGTACCGGATTTCATGATTATCAGCTTGTATTTCTTCTGTCGGAGCGGCGCAATCTCGCGCTCCAGCTCGTTAGGTATAGGCAGGTCGGCTTCCTGTGTGGACTTCCAGACCAGTATTAGCTTCTTGTCGTGATTTATGTCCGCTCTCATGTGGCACCTCCTTTCACTTAACGGTTATGATTTCCTAGGGCTTGGCAATTTATTCCTTATGATAATATATCACGGAGCAATCGGACTGTTACCTGTCAGACTTGTCCGGGGACAGTTACCTTTACAGGGTAGTCGATATAGCATTTGTCGGTGCTTATGCTGCCCATAACCACACATTCGCCTTTGCCAAGCGAGTCGAGAAGCTCTCTCAGTTTGCTGTCTTCAGCGCTTGAACCAAGCTGTTTGAGAGCGTCCACGGTCTTGACAGGTCTGAATACAACCTTTGTCCGACAAAGCGACTGCATTTTCACAGCGTCTGTGCCGTTGTCCTGGCTGAGATACTGCGTTGAGAGAAACGCCATGATGCCTTGTTTTGCGCCCTGGCGCAGTACCTTCAAAAGCGGTGATTTGCTGTTCATTGAAAACTCCTGACATTCATCAAGAATAAGTATACAAGGCGTTTTGTCGCCTAGTCTGACCTTGTGAGTGTAAAATTCCGCGAGAGCGGAGTCGGGATTTTCCTCGTCTGCCACCTCAATTATGGATATCCGGTTGTCGGTAAACACATCGTTCCAATCCACTCTTTTTGCCTCGCTTTCAATTATATTTTTTACCTGCTTGATTAGCATTGAACATTCATTGTTATCAATCATAGACAAAATCTCGTTTTTGCATTCTTCCAATGAGGAATACTGCTTGCCGTTTTCGTTAAACGGATTTTCGTTTTCGGCGGAATTTGTT
>CAMEPN010000345.1 GCA_945931735.1 uncultured Clostridia bacterium | reverse complement strand
ACAAAGGGCAACGAGAGCCTGCTCAACTGGATAAACGACGAGATAAAGGCGCTCGCAGACGAGCAGTTCTTCCACGCTGACTACGACGCAACGCTCGTGTCCGTATACGGCGACGCAGTCGACAAGGATAACCTTGTTGTTGAAGGCGGCGTAATGTGATTTTCGCGGACAGCGCATTATAAAAATGACACCGCTCGGGGACGGGCGGTGTTTTTTTGCATTTTTGTGTAACTTCCGGCGCAAATTCCCGTCTTAATGGTTGAACGGATAAAAAAGGAGGGCGGAACAGTGACGGACGAGGAAATACTTGACCTGTACTTTTCCCGAAGCGAAGCGGCGATATCCGAAACGCAGCGGCTTTACGGCAGGCTTATCCGCAGCGTCGCCCGCGGCATACTCCGAAGCGACGAGGCGGCGGAGGAATGCGAGAACGATACATACCTGCGCGCGTGGAACAATATTCCCCCGACAAGACCGCAGAAGCTCCGCGCATATCTGTGCAGGATCGCGCGCGGACTGGCGTTCGACAGGTACGACCGCGACCACGCGCAAAAGCGCGGGAGCGCCTGCCCGCTGGACGAGCTTGAGCAGGTGCTGAGCGCGGCGGGCGGCGCCGAGGACAGCCTTGCCGAGCGGGAGCTGACCGAGCTTCTTAACGGCTTTCTTGCCTCGCTGGACAGGAAAAGCCGCGTGATATTCCTGAGGAGGTACTGGTTCTGGGACGATGTTCCCGAAATAGCTCTGCGCATGGAAATGTCCGAAAGCGCGGTCAAAACGCGCCTGTCGCGGACGATGAAAAAGCTGCGGCAAAAACTGAACGAGAACGGCTATGTATAAGGAGGGAACAATGAACACAAGGCTTAACAATGCGCTCGGAAACAGTGACGAGAAATGCATCGACGAGGCTGTCGGCAAGGAAAAACGCGAGCCCCGCTTCAAGGCGCGCTACGCGGTCATTCCGTCTGCGGCGGCGGTCGCGGCGGGAGTAATTCTCGCGGCAGGATATTTCGTGAGCGGCGCGCCGCAGAGTGGCGTTTCCCTTGTTGAGGGCAGCGGCGCGATGTCCTCCGACAGCACGCTGTCCGAGCTGATAAAAGGCACGCTCGACAGCGCGCAGGCTGCCACCGAGGAAACGCAGCAGCCTGTCCAAGCCGACGAAACCGAGCAGTCGGCGGTCGTGCATGAGATACCGTCGGATTACGCACTGCCCGCGCCGGAGGAATACACCCCCGACCTGTCGGTATACCGCAGGGACAGGGAGACGAAGGTCAGCGACACTGTGACAGTTAACGGCGCCGAGGTCGAAATGCCCGAGGGTACGCCGATATACGCCGCGTCGGACGGCGAGGTGATATGGGCGGAGTGGCTTTTCAGCTACGGTTATTGCTGCAATATACGGCTGGACGATGGAAATCTGGTGCGTTACGGGCATTTGAGCGAGTTTGCGGTGCAGTCGGGCGACCGCGTCAGCAAGGGCGACATAATAGGATATTCGGGTCAAACGGGTTATACCGTAAACCCATCGCTTTTCGTCCGCCTTTACTTCCCCGATGAAATGGACAGCAGGCTGCCGATAACATTTGAGGAGGTATTCTCCTACAAATGGAACACAATGACCGACAGCGAAATAAACGATACGCTCAATTTGTACACGGCTGATTACAACCACGAGTACAAAATTCTCACCGCCGAGCTTAACGGCGGCGAGGGCAGGATAATAATGCAGGTCGACGATGAAGGGTCGGATATATTGAGCCTAAAATATTTCGACTATGACACCGCTGTCGTGATAAACCTGCTCGGCGAGGACGCCTATATCGAGCAGGAAAAGGAGCGTATCGACGAAAGAAAGGCGAGCGTTGAGCGGGCGTATGAGCGCTTCGATGAGCTTGGGCTGAACGATATCGACAGAATGGAGCTGCACTACTCGTGGTACAGCTACCCCGATAATCTGCATCTGTGCTTTGTAAACAGCTTTTCCTGCAATAAACTTGCGCCGGAGGGATATATCGCGCCTATCGCGGGAGCAAGCCACTTGTACAGCGGCGAGCAGCACGAATACACCGAAGAATGCCTGCGTGAGCAGCGAAAGCTCTACTCCTACCAAGGCGGCAGTGAAAGGGTCGGTCTGATGCCGGTGACCTGTGAGGAAAACGCCCCCGTGCTCGCAGCGAAGGACGGAACGGTAGTATATACGGGCGATTTCCCGCTGCGCGGAAAGATAGTCCGAATAAAGCACGATGACGGTCTTGAGAGCTGGTACTGCGGCGTTGAAGCGTCGGTGTCCGAGGGCGACAGGGTGAGCCAAGGCGACGTTATCGGAACCGTTTACACAATGTTCACGGCGTTCCTGCTTACCGAGGACGAGGTGGACGACATGATGATCTATGCGGAGGACTACCTCACGCGCTTTGCGTTCGGCTGCGAGTCGACGGTGTGCGGCGGAAAGCAGCTCACCGTTGAGGAGCTGAATGCGCTGGGCGAGGCGGCACGCGACCGCTCGGTGCTGGCGGAGTATGCGCACTGCGAATTTACCGCCGCGGACGTATGGACGTTCGACCTCGGAAACGGCGCGGAGCTTGAGGTGAGCGATAATTTTTACAGGATAGTCATACCGCTTGATTGCGGCGACGGCAATATTTACGCTTGTTATTACCGATAAATAATACTAATAACCATTCAAACTCAGGAAATCTTTGCAGAAATCCAGCACCGCTA
>CAMEPN010000344.1 GCA_945931735.1 uncultured Clostridia bacterium | reverse complement strand
TCATCTTTTTATACACAAGCTGTGCCAACTCCTATTGACATTGTAGGATTAGACAAGTATAATTCCTGCTGGAGGACTGGGAATTAATGCCGCCTCCCGCACACAAATGCCGGAACGGCTGCACCGCGGCCGGCCGCAGCGATATATCTATGGAAGCTGTCAGCGGGTGAGATGGCCGCGGACGGAAAGAGGTTGAACAGATATGAGTAAGAAAAATCTGCTTGAGGTAAAGGACCTTCACATCAGCGTTGAGGACAAAGAGATACTCCACGGCGTTGATCTGACGGTCGGCGAGGACGAGACTCACGTCCTCATGGGGCCGAACGGCACGGGCAAATCCACGCTGGGCTATGCCATCACCGGCAACCCCGAGTACACCGTGACCTCCGGCAAAATAATATTCGACGGCGAGGATATAACCGAGCTGCCGGTAAACGTGAGAGCGAACAAGGGCATATTCCTTTCGTTCCAGAACCCGCTCGAGGTTCCGGGCGTAACGCTCAGCGCGTTCATCAGAAGCGCGCTTGAATACAAAACGGGCGAGCGCATAAAGCTGTTCGCATACAAGAAAAGGCTCGCGGAAACAATGGCGCTGCTTTCTATGGACGAGAGCTACGCCGAGCGCGACCTCAACGTCGGTTTTTCCGGCGGAGAGAAGAAAAAGGCGGAGATACTGCAAATGCTCATGCTTGAGCCGAAGCTCGCCATTCTCGACGAAACGGATTCCGGTCTTGACGTCGACGCGGTGCGCACTGTTTCCGCGGGGATAAAGCTCTATCAGGAGCGCTGCGGCGGCACGCTGCTCATCATCACCCACAGCACCCGCATACTCGAAGCGCTCACGGTTGACGCCGCGCACATCATGGAAAAGGGCGTTATCGTAAGGAACGGCGGCGCGGAGCTTGTCGGCGAGGTCAACGCGAACGGCTTTGCGGCGGTCTGAACGGGGAGGGTCTGTAAATGTCTGAAAAAAGCTATGTTGAGGATATCGACAGAAGCGTCTACGATATCCGCGACGAGGAAAAGGACAGCTACCGCCTTTCCGAGGGGCTGACCCCAGAGATAGTCGAAAAGCTCTCCGAGGAAAAGCACGATCCCGATTGGATGCGCGAGTTCCGCCTTAAATCGCTGGAGATATACAACGAGATCCCCGTGCCCGACTGGGGTCCGTCGCTGGAGGGGCTTAACATCGACAAGATAGCCACCTATGTCCGCCCGAACACGAAAATGCAGGGCGACTGGGACAGCGTTCCGCAGGACATTAAGGAAACGTTCGAGCGGCTTGGAATCCCGCAGGCGGAGCGGCAGTCGCTGGCGGGCGTCGGCGCGCAGTACGATTCGGAACTTGTCTACCACAACGTAAAGAGCGACGTCGCCGCGCAGGGCGTTGTCTACACCGATATGGAGAGCGCGCTCACGGGGGAGTACGCCGATATGGTTCGGGAGCATTTTATGAAGCTCGTCACCCCGCGCGACCATAAATTCGCGGCGCTGCACGGCGCAGTGTGGTCGGGCGGCTCGTTCGTGTACGTCCCGAAAAACACCGAGGTGTCTATCCCGCTTCAGAGCTACTTCCGCCTAAACGCCAAGGGCGCGGGTCAGTTCGAGCATACGCTAATAATCGTCGACGAGGGTGCGAGCCTGCACTTTATCGAGGGCTGCTCCGCGCCGAAATACAATGTCGCTAACCTGCACGCGGGCTGCGTCGAACTGTTCGTCGGGAAGAACGCGAAGCTGCGCTATTCGACGATAGAAAACTGGTCGAAAAATATGTACAACCTCAACACAAAGCGCGCCATTGTCGAGGAGGGCGGCGTTGTCGAGTGGGTTTCGGGGTCATTCGGCTCCCATGTCGGCTGCCTGTACCCGATGAGTATTCTTAACGGGCGCGGCGCGAAGATGGAGTTTACGGGAGTAACGTTCGCGAGCACGGGTCAGAACCTCGACACGGGCGCAAAGGTAGTCCATGCCGCTCCCGATACGACCTCCTATATGAACACCCGCTCTATCAGCAAGGGCGGCGGAATAAGCACGTTCAGAAGCAGCGTCGTCATCAATAAAAAGGCTGACAACGCGAAATCCTCGGTATCCTGTCAGTCGCTCATGCTGGACAGCGAGTCGCGCTCGGACACCGTCCCCGCTATGGATATCCGCAACAGCTCGGCGGCGGTCGGTCACGAGGCGAAGATAGGCAGTATAAGCGGCGACGCGGTGTTTTATCTGATGTCGCGCGGAATGACCGAGGAGGAGGCGCGGGCGCTTATCGTAAGCGGATTTGCGGACAATGTTTCAAAGGAGCTTCCGATGGAGTACGCGGTGGAAATGAACAATCTTATCCGCCTTGAAATGAAAGGCAGCATCGGCTGAGAGGAGCAGAGAAATGACCGAAAAAATTAAAGTGAACGTCCTGCCCTCAAGGACATGGAACCGCCTCGGAGTGAACGAAGCGGAGATAGAATGGGACAGCGAAGCCGTTTCGGCAAAGCCCGCAGAGGAGCTTGCGGCATACGGCGGGGCTTCCGAGCAGGCGAGGGTCGCCGCGGCGGGAACGGACGGATATTCCGAGCAGTCGTATATCCTCCGCGCGGAGGAAAACAGCGCGCTGACGGTATTCATGCAGCTCGGCGGCGCGGGGAAGCTCGCGGTGCATACGCAGCTCGATATCGGAAAGAACGCGAGGATACGCCTTGTTCAGTTCCTCAACACAAAGGAAAACGCGCTGC
>CAMEPN010000343.1 GCA_945931735.1 uncultured Clostridia bacterium | reverse complement strand
GACGCGGTAGGAATGTCCACTGCGATAGAGGCAATGGCGGCGCGCCATGCGGGCATGGAGATATGCGGCATAAGCTGCATAAGCAACCTTGCCGCGGGAATATCTGCAAATCCTCTCACCCACGCCGAGGTTCAGGAAACGGCGGACAGGGTCGCTCCGCTGTTCAAGCGGCTGGTTACCCGCGCGATATCCGATATCCACAAGGCATAACAGACGATGTTTAACCGAGAGCTGCTTCCGTTTTGCGCGGGAAGCGGCTCTTCTTTACAAATTGGAAAGGTGATAAATAGTGATTTTCACAGAGGTGAAGCAGGACAAGAAAATGTATATCGACCTGCTCTTGCTGGCGGACGAGCAGGAGAATATGATCGACCGCTATCTTGAACGAGGGACAATGTACGCGCTTTCCGACGAAGCCGACAGCAGGGTCAAGGCAGTCTGCATTGTTACCGACGAGGGCAGCTCTGTTCTTGAGATAAAAAATATCGCGGTGCTTCCTGAATGTCAGCGCATGGGCTTGGGCAGGGAAATGATACGCTTTATCGAAAACACATACAAGGGCGCTTACGATGTCCTAAGGGTCGGGACAGGCGACAGCCCGCTGACTATCCCGTTTTATCAGAAATGCGGATTCGCGGAAGCGTACAGAATAAAGGGCTTCTTTACAGACAATTACGACCACCCGATATTTGAATGCGGAAAGCAGCTTGTCGACATGGTGTGCCTTGAGAAGAAGCTGTAACAGACAACGGAAAATTTGATAATACAAAACCCCCGCTTCCATTGCGAAAGCGGGGGTCGTTTCATGTGAAATTATCTGTAAAGGTCGGGACGCGCCTTGTAGCTTGTGTGGAGTATCTCGTGAGCCTTGTGGCTGTTCGGCTCGCCGAGGAATTCCTTGTACAGCGTCTGAATATCGGGGTTTTCGTGAGAGCAGCGCATTGTGTTCGCCTCGTCGATTCCGTACAGAACCTTTGCACGCTCTGCGCGGATATCGGTGAAATTGCGAACCGACGCGGGCTGGATCACCTGACCGCCGCCGTTTACGCAGCCGCCGGGACAAGCCATGATCTCGATGAACTGGTAGTCAGCCTCGCCTGCTCTTACCTTCTTCAGCAGAGCCTTTGCGTTCGCAAGACCGCTTGCAACGGCAACCTTTACGTCCATGCCGTTTACGTTGTAGGTGGCTTCCTTTATACCCTCTACGCCGCGGACTTCCTTGAACTCAATGGGAGTGCTGTCAGGCTTTCCTGTGAGAGACCAAACCGCTGTGCGGAGAGCAGCCTCCATAACGCCGCCTGTCGCGCCGAAAATAACCGCAGCTCCTGTGCCTGTGCCGAGCGGGCTGTCGCACTGCTCATCGGGCAGGTCGTTGAACATAATGCCCGCCTTCTTTATCATGCGCGCAAGCTCGCGGGTCGTGATAGAGATGTCGAGGTCGGGAACGCCTGCTGCGGACTGATCCTCTCTGCCTATCTCGAACTTCTTCGCGGTGCAGGGCATTACGGAAACGCTTACGATGTTGTCGGGGTTAATGCCCATCTTCTGCGCGTAGTAGGTCTTAACGACTGCGCCGAACATCTGCTGCGGCGACTTGCAGGAGGACAGGTTGGGGATAAAGTCGGGGAAGTAGTTCTCGCAGTAGCGGATCCATCCGGGCGAGCAGGAGGTGATCATCGGCAGCTTGCCGCCGTTCTGAACTCTGTCGAGGAACTCGGCAGCCTCTTCCATGATGGTGAGGTCTGCGGAGAAGTTGGTGTCGAACACCTTGTCGAAGCCGAGTCTGCGCATTGCTGCGATCATCTTGCCCTCAACATTGGTGCCTACGGGCAGACCGAACGCTTCGCCGAGGGACGCACGGACAGCGGGCGCTGCCTGTACGACAACGAACTTTTCGGGGTCTGCGATAGCGTCGAGCACCTTCTGGGTGTCGTCCTTTTCGGTGAGAGCGCCTGTGGGGCAGGCGGTGATGCACTGACCGCAGGAAACGCAGGCAGTGTCCGCGAGGGGCATATCAAACGCGGAAGCTATCTGTGTAGCAAATCCGCGCTCGTTCGCGCCGATAACGCCGATACCCTGTGTAGTTGCGCAGGCTGCGACGCAGCGGCGGCAGAGAATGCACTTGCTGTTGTCGCGGCTCATATGTACCGCGCTGTCGTCTATCTCAACGGCAGGATTTTCGCCCTCGAAATAATTCTCCTCAACGCCGTACTCGTTGCACAGCGCCTGAAGCTCACAGCTTCCGCTTCTTACGCAGGAAAGGCATTCCTTCTTGTGGTTGGAGAGGATAAGCTCGAGGGTTGTTTTGCGGCTGTTGATGACCTTAGGAGTGTTGGTGAATATCTCCATGCCCTCGTTTACGGGGTAAACGCAGGCAGCCACAAGGCTCCTTGCTCCCTTGACTTCTACAACGCAGATACGGCAAGCGCCGATGGCGTTGATGTCCTTGAGATAACAAAGCGTGGGTATTTTGATTCCGGCAAGTCTTGCCGCCTCGAGGATCGTGCTGCCCTCGGGAACGGAGCATTCGATACCGTTTATTTTTATATTGACCATAATTCTTTGTTCCTTTCCGTTTAAGCCTTGGAGATAGCGCCGAATTTACAGTTGGACATACATACGCCGCACTTGATGCACTTGCTCTGGTCGATGGTGAACGGGCTTCTGATCTCGCCGCTGATAGCGCCGACAGGGCACTTCTTCGAGCAGAGCGAGCAGCCCTTGCACTTCTCGGG
>CAMEPN010000342.1 GCA_945931735.1 uncultured Clostridia bacterium | reverse complement strand
AGCCTCGTCTTGCCGTCGCTGCCCTTGAATTTATTGTCGGCGGCAGCGGAAAAATCTTTATTGGCGTTGTCGACGATACCGCTGTGGTCAATACCCTCCATATTTCTGAAAATGACCCCGCCATATCTTAAAACGCCGATGTATCCTCCGACAGCAGTATTGCCCCAGTACGAGCCGCCGTTTACATAAATTGTATCGCTGTGCTCAAAGGTCACGCTTACCTTATCGATTATGTTGTCGCCGCCGTTTACTATGCCGATAAGCCCGCCGTAAAAATAAGCCGTTCCTCCGTCGGTCAGATATTTGCTGCCCGCGCTGTAACTTGTCGTAGTGAATTCTGCCGTAACATTGACGTTCAAATCCTTGATGACAGAGCCGGTGCTCTGGTAAATAAACGGGTTGACGTTCTGATTGGTAACAGTATGTCCCGCGCCGTAGATAACGCCCTTAAAGGGGATAGTTTTTCCTATTCCGATAAAGCTTTCGGGAAGAGTAATGTCCTTGTTAAGCTTATAGTATGCCGTTGACAGCGCGGTCTGGATATCCGACAGGGATATCTCATTGCTGCTCTCGTCGACAAAGCTGCTTGTATCGCCTACCCATGTATATATAGTGTGCTCCGTTTTATTCTCACACCATGAGCTGTAATTGTCCGAATAATAATTTACAATAAGCCCGTCGGCGGAAGGCGCTTCGCCGTTGAGCAGCTCCGCGATCAGCGCGATCTGGTCGGCATTGTTGATGATATACGGGTCATTATATGTCCCGCAGCCCTCGTCGAGATTTGCTTTGTTTCTCTGGTTTACCTTTATTTCATGGCAGTTCGCGGAACTGTCGTATGCTGCCGCAACATAAGGCAGGAACGCCGAAAAATCGTAAGGAGATTCGCTTTCGGCATTCTCGGGATCGGTGTAATATTCGGCGTCGATGTACTGACGCTGCAAATCTACATATTCGACCGAACCGGATACTTCCTTTCCGTAGGTAACTTTATGAACAGGTGTACCGGTAAGGCTCCAGTCCTCCTCATACTTGTAGTTATACACCGCAGAACAGCTCATTCCGCTCTGATAAACAAAGCTGTTGAGCAGCGTTGCCTTGCTGAATATCGACTTTTGCGTGCCGTATGCGGTATCCAGCGCCGTATTTCCGTCGGCAGATATTCTTGCGTCAAGAGCTATCTTATTGAACGTTATCTTAATATTATCCGCGTCGCTTCCGCCAACGTCGCCGATAAGGCTTGTCGCGGCGGTATCGGCGTATGCACTGCCAACTGCGGAAACATCTGACACGGTCGCTTTTATGTAGCCGCCTATTTTATTTATCAGCAACGGCGCATAGTCCCCGCCGAGGCTGCTGACTTTAATACCGTTAAGAATGATATTTTTCACAGAAATTGTGAGCTGAGCGGAAGTGCTTCCCGAAGCAGCCCCGCAGATAAGCGCGCCCGAGCCGCCGAAATTCCCGACGCTGCCCGAAAATTCCGCGCCGTTTACGGTCAGAGCTGCGCTGACATTTCTTAACAGTCCGCAGTGCATAAGATAATGCTGGGAGCTTGTGCTAACGGTAGAACGTGCCATTCCGTCGGAATTGCCCGTCCCGCTCTCGCCGTTTTCTATCTCGGAATTAGCAAAAACAAATTTGCAACCGTTAGCAATGGTGATATCGGAGGACGCGTCAATCGGGTAGTAAGAATAACCCGTCATATCATATACTCCGGCAGGAATACTGTTATTTGCCGTCGTTATCGGGTTGGTGAAATACTGCCTTAAGTTATCATAGGCATAGTTATAAACACTCCAAAGCATAAGCTTCTCGGGGGCGGTAAGGCTCGCGGCGTCCTTTCCTCTGATAACGTCTAAATTGTAGTAATATCGAGTGTTTTTGTTAAGCGTGTTTTTGCCGGACTGATTTTGGTATGTATTGCAGCCCGCTCCGTCCATTGTAACCAAGCCCGAGCCTGTGTGAACAGAAACCACCGCTCTTTTGTTTTCGCAGACATCAGCGGAGTAGTTTCCCGTGCAGGTTGCAACAAGCTCGTCGAAAACAGCCGAGGATTTCAGTCCGCTCAAATCGGCGGATCCAATCGTATATGCGCTTTCGTTTTCCAGCTCAAGATAAAGCGCATATGTCTTGTTATAGTCCGAATATAACCCATTGTTTATGAACATACCAAAGGAATTAGCCGACGTGCCTTTGACAGTAATACTTTCTATGGTTATGTCGTAAACCTTCCAATAGCCTGTCGCTGCTCTGAGAAGACCTCCGAAATGGCCGCCGCCGCTTTGAGAAATAGTGCTGTTTTTGACAGTAATACCCTTTGCCCCGTCCGCGCCGCCGACAGTAACAACGGCATTGTTCCATGCCTCGCCAAGCAGTCCGCTTCCTTCGGTTCCGCCTCCCGTTACCTCTGTGCCGTCGATCGTGATATTTGTCAGGGAAATTGTCCTTGTTCCGGTAGAGACGCTGTTTCCGTAGTTGCTTATATTGGCGATAAATCCGCCGGCTTTATTGGCCGAGCCGGTGTTGGTATTGGTTATTTTTGCGCTGACAATTACATTATCTGCATTTACCTCGAACGAATACGTGGTGCAAATATCAGCAAAGGCGCCGCCGGTCAGAAAATTTGTAGAGCCGGAATTAGTGATCTCCGCGCCAATGGTGCAGTTGTTAACGTTGATTTTAAGGCTGCTCGGATTTTCTAGGGTTTTACCGGCAAGTCCTCCGGCAAATGCAT
>CAMEPN010000341.1 GCA_945931735.1 uncultured Clostridia bacterium | reverse complement strand
ATGATTGAGAAAGCTGTCTACCTTGAGGACATTGCCCTCCTTTACGACGCCGTCTTTTCTGATACGCTCTTCCAAAAGCTGCATATGTCAATCCTCCGAATGTTGTTTTAAGCCAGCTCGCGCCCCATAAGCACGCCCATGACGGACGCCATCATAAGCCCTCTCGTCCAGCCGCTGGAGTCGCCGAGGCAGTGCAGACCTCCGATATTGGTGTTGAAATGCTCGTCCATTTTTATCCTGTTGCTGTAAAACTTAAGCTCGGGCGAATAGAGCAGCGTTTCGCGGCTCGCAAAGCCCGGAACAACGCAGTCCACCGCCTTTATGAAGTTGATGATGTTGGTCATCGTGCGGTAGGGCATTGCGGCGGTGATGTCGCCCGCGACGGCGTCGGGGAGCGTCGGCTTTACGTTGGAGAAGCTAAGCTCCTTCGGCCATGTCCGCTTTCCGTCGAGGATATCGCCGAAGCGCTGGACAAGTATGTGCCCGTTTCCGAGCATATTGGTAAGCTCGCCGACCTTCTGCGCATATTCAATCGGCTGATTGAACGGCACGGAGAAATTGTGCGAACAGAGTATCGCGAGGTTCGTGTTGTTGGATTTAAGCTCCTTGTAGGAGTGGCCGTTCACGACGGCGAGGTCGTTGTCGTAATTCTCTTGACTGACAAAGCCGCCCGGGTTCTGGCAGAACGTGCGCACCTTGTTCTTGAACGGGAGCGGGTAGCCGATGAGCTTCGACTCGTACAGTACGGCGTTGACCTCCTCCATTACCTCGTTTCTGACCTCGACGCGCACGCCGATATCAACGGTGCCGGGGCGGTGCTCGATGTTATGCGCCTCGCAGGTCTTTTCGAGCCAGTCCGCGCCCTTTCTGCCCGTCGCAATGACGATCTCGTCGCCGTAGACGGTTTCGGTGTCAGCGCCGCCGACCGCGTCGGAGATGATAACACCCTTGCATACGCCGTTTTCTATCACGATGTCGTCGCAGTTCTTTCTGAAAAGAATATCGACGCCGTGCTCGATAAGGTACTTTTCTATGCGGAGATAAAGCTGCTGTGCCATTTCCGTGCCGAGGTGGCGTATGGGGCAGTCTACCAGCTTAAGATTGGCGTTTATCGCCTTTTTGCGTATCTCGCGGATCTTGTCGGGGTCGCTTACGCCCTCGACGTGCTCGTCCGCGCCGAATTCGAGGTATATTTTATCGGTATAATTTATCGTTTCCTGCGCAAGCTCCTCGCCGATAAGCTCGGGGAGGCTTCCGCCCACCTCGCAGGACAGCGAGAGTTTTCCGTCGGAAAACGCGCCCGCGCCGGAAAAGCCCGTTGTGATGTGGCAGTAGGGCTTGCAGTTCATGCAGGTCTTTGTCTTTGACTTCGGGCAGCTTCTTTTCTCGACCGAAACGCCCTTTTCTATAATAACTATCTTCTTTTTTGAATTTCTGCGCACCATTTCGATGGCGGTAAAAATTCCCGCGGGGCCTGCCCCGACGATAACTACATCATATTTCATTTGCAGATCAGCCTTTCATTAAACGAGAAGTTGTACTCAACTTCGGATCACAGCCGCGCAGGCGCTGCCCGAACGGCTCTTTCGGATATATTTTGCTCATATTCGCCCGAAATAACGCGAAAATGCAATATATATTTAATTTATCACAATATCCCCATGATGTCAATATTAATTTTACACAAAACTAATAATCGCTGTTTTTTTCGGCATTACCTACAAAAAAACACACAGCGGCATGGAAACGTTTTTTACCGCTGTAATTATTGGGAATATTCATTAATATAATGAGTAAAAAAGGAGCGTGAACATCATGGAAAACACTGTCGGAACAGCGGCTGTTCCCAAAAGGAAAAACGCGGGCGCACTCCCCCTCGGAGAGCGCGGGCTTTCGGGGCGTTCCGCGCCGCAAAGCAAAGCGCCTGATAATAATGCGCCAAATACGGAGCCTCTCCCCCGCGAAGCGCCCTCGGACAAGCCCGCGGAGCAAGCCGTCCGTCATGTCCGCCGCCCTGCCGTTAAGCGCAACGGCACGCTCCTGCTCATGCTGCTGTGCGCGGTGTGCGGGGCGGCAGCGGGCGCGGCGGGGATATTTTCGGGCGCATGGGGCGCGGAGAGCGGGTTTATGTTTTTTCGGTCGGAAAGCTTTCTCGGGGTGTTTCTGACGCGGCTTGCGTTCGGGGGAGCGTTCCTGCTGGCGGAGTACATACTCGGTTTTTCCGCGCTCGGGGACTGGCTGGTGTGGAGCGTGCCGCTGCTGTGCGGAATGAGCACGGCGGTTTCGTTCACGGCGGCGGACAGCGCAGCGTGGCTGCTGCCGTCGGCGGGAGCGGTGCTTGCGGCGGCGGTGTTCGGCGCAGCGGCTTCGGCGGATTTTTCGGTAATGCTGCTTCGGATCGCGCGCGGCGGGAATGTTTTCATGCACGAAAAGGCGGCTCGGGAGTATTCGCTTAAATTCGTCGGGTATATCGCGGCGGTGGTGTTCGCGGGGTTATACGAGGCGGCGATAAAGACCTGCGGGGTGGTTTGATTTTCAAAACAAAAACAGCCCGGGAGGACAGCGGTCTTCTCGGGCTGTAATTATCTCGCCGATAAATGGGAATTTGGCGGGGTGCCCCCGCGGTCAATACGGCTAAAAGAGCAATTTCTGCGGGCGTTTTCACACGAAAGCAAGGTGCCCGATAAATGGAAAGTTGGCGGGGTACCTCGACACGCACTCCGCGCTTCGCGCGGAAATGATTTTCG
>CAMEPN010000340.1 GCA_945931735.1 uncultured Clostridia bacterium | reverse complement strand
CTCCGCAGGCGCACGGAGGATATCTTCAATATTTTCCATGCGCCGCCACCTCGCCCTCCGTCAGTAACTCACATTCCGCCGAGAAGCCTTATTACCTCCTCCGGCGAGGACGCGTTTTTAAGCCTCGACATCAGCTCCTTGTTCGCAAGGACGGCGCGCAGCTTCTCCTTATCCGATTTTGAAAGCCCCGAGGCGAGCGCCTTTACGTCGCCCTTTTCCAAAGTCTGCCTTAACTGCTCGGGACTTGCGCCAAGCTTCTCGCCGGCAGCCTTCAGTATTTTTTCATAGTTGCTGTCTGTCATAGCCAAAACCTCCGTTAATATATTGTGAAAACCTGCCGAAAAATTACCGATACCCCTTTTTTTCTTAATGATTTTATGCTATAATATAATCAAAAAGAACTCGAAAAGTCATTTTTCGATAGTCTTGACTGAAAGGAAATACAATGAAAATTCTGGTAGTATCCGATACGCACAGAAACTTTTCCGTGCTTGATGAAACAGTGAAACAAAACCCCGACGCCGATGTGATAATCCACCTCGGCGACGGCGACAACGAATTCCGCGACGTAAGCAACCTCCACCCCGAAAAGGCGATGGTGTTCGTCGGCGGAAACTGCGACTACGGTCTGCATAAGCTCTCGCAGGTCGTTACGGTAAGCGGGTACAAGATATTCTGCTGCCACGGCCATGTGCAGAATGTTGGAATGGGGCTGGAGCGGCTGATAAGCGACGCGAAGAAGAACGACTGCAAGATCGCGCTTTACGGTCATACCCATGTTTACCGCACCGATAAGATAAACGACGTTTTCGTAATGAACCCGGGCAGCCTTTCCTCCCCGCGCAACGGAAATCCCCCCACCTACGGAATAATCGAGCTTACCAGCAGCGGCGAGATCAAGATGAATATTGTCATCGCGGGTCAGGAACCCGCCGCGGCGCAGAACGGAACCGACGAAAAGAAATGAAAGACCTGCTTTGCCTTGACGAGGTGGATTCCACCAACAGCTATATCAGGCGCAATATCGCGGAGCTTCCGAACCTTTTCGCGGTCACTGCGCGGCTCCAGACCGCAGGGCGCGGCAGGCGCGGGCACACATGGGAAGCGAACGGCGGAATGCTCCCGCTGTCCGTGCTGATAAAAGACCCCGTTTCCCCCGAAACGCTTACGCTCAGAGCGGGAGCGGCTGTATGCGAGGCTCTCGGCGAGCTGTGCGGCGGGGAAATTTCGCCCGAAATCGGGATAAAATGGCCGAACGACGTCATCATCGGCTCTCGCAAGGTCTGTGGTATTCTATGCGAAAGTGTGTGTTCGGGTGACAGTATCGACGTTATCTGCGGCATCGGCGTCAATCTCACGCAGGACGAGGATTTCTTTGTTTCCGCGGGCATTCCGCACGGCGCTTCGCTTAAAATGCTCACGGGGACTGCGCCCGACCGCAGCGCGCTTTGCGAAAGGATAGTCGAAAAGGTGCGCCGGCTTTGCGAACGTGATTTCGGCGCGGTTTACGAGCGCTACAAGCGGCTGTGCGTAACGCTCGGGAAACAGGTGCGCATTATCGGCGAAAACGGAGAGCGCGTCGCGTTTGCGCTGGACATCGCGCCGAACGGCTTTCTTGTCTGCAAGAACGAAAACGGCTTTTTCGAGGTAAATTCCGGCGAGGTCAGCGTGCGCGGGATAATGGATTATGTCTGAGGAGCGTTGATTATGATAGAAAACGAATTTAAGGTCATGCTTACAAGTGAGCAGTACGAAAAGATACTTTCAATGTTTGAATGGGACAGCTCCGCGCAGCAGGTCAACCACTACTACGACACGAAAGAGCTGCTGCTTTCGGGCGCGCATATCACGGTTCGCGTCCGCGAAAAGGGCGGCAGGAGCTTTTTGCAGATGAAGCTCCCGAACGGCGCGGCGTATTCGCGCGTCGAGCTTGAAGAGGAGCTTGGCGGCGTTCCGGAAACGCTCTCGTCGGATATGCTTAACGCCCTTGCGGGAAAGCACGCGCCCTTCGCGCTCCCCTCTGCGGACAGGCTTGGAACGCTGTCTACATTCCGCAGCGTAAAGCGCTTTGACGGCGCGGAGGTCGACCTTGACAAAAGCGAATATTTCGGCAGGACAGATTATGAGCTTGAGATCGAATTCACCGACGAAGCCGCCGCGCGCAGCCTGACAGAGCGTATCTGCTCCGAGGCGGGCGTTTCCCGCAGCGGAGATGTCTGCCTAGGGAAGATACACAGGTTCCTCGCGGAATACAGAGCGAGCAATAAAAAATAAAAAATCCCCGTGCATTTTCACAAACGGTGAAATGTACGGGGATATATTTTGTTCTGTTATAAAAAATTAGGGAAAATCCACCTATCCTTAGCAAAGGCGCCGCGAGAATTTTACGGTTTTGCGGTCGCCTTTATTCAACACATCAAATTTAATTCCACAAAGCAAAATCTCCGACGACCGTCGGAGAAGTAAAATTCGGATTGTTTTCCGCAACGTACGTTGCGGAAAACGCTGGTGCTGCTGACCGGACTTGAACCGGTACGGTATTTCTACCGAGGGATTTTAAGTCCCTTGCGTCTGCCGATTTCGCCACAGCAGCAAATTCATAACGTTAATATTATACAACTTTTTTTCACAAATGTCAATACCTAAACCAAACATTTTTCTGACCGTAAACAAACCCCGTGCCTGCGCGACACGGGGTGATTTATACAAGCTTAGGCAACACCGCACAATTAACAGCTAACGCCTTTTCCGTCCGCTTGCTTGCATCT
>CAMEPN010000339.1 GCA_945931735.1 uncultured Clostridia bacterium | reverse complement strand
AAAGCACGCTCGCGGAGGACGGGCTGACCGATATGTGGAAAAACGCGGGCTTTTCCGAGAGCGCAAAGCAGTCGGTGAAGCACTACCGCGCGCAGGCGAGGGACGTTTACAACCAAGTCAACACCGTGATGAAGTACAAGGCGGAAAGCACGTTCGTGAATGCTGTCAATTCAGTCGCGGGCAAGTGGAGCGCTGAAATGCGCAGACAGCAGGCTGAGATCGCCGATAAGCAGGGCTTCCTCGATATCTTGAACAGCAATACCGCTGACGTTGTGAACGGCTCAGCGGCGCGCACAAAGGCTGTACGCACGACTATCCACGAAATGGCGCAGAAAGGCATTCCCGCATTCGTTGACCGAGCGGGTCGTGAATGGTCGCCGGAGGCTTACGTCAACATGGATATCCGCGCGACGGTCAAGAACACCGCTCTCGAGGCGCAGTTTTCCGTTATGGACAGTCTGGGGCAGGACGTGTTCGAGGTAAGTAGTCACCCGGGCAGCCGCCCGAAATGCCGCCCGTGGCAGGGGAAGCTGATTTCACGTTCCGGCAAAACTACCGAAATTACCGACATCAACGGCAGAAAGCACGAGGTCATTCCGCTGTCGCGGACTAGCTTCGGCGAGCCGGACGGGTTGTTCGGGATAAACTGCGGGCACCGTCCGCGCGGCGTTTCCGACGGGCTGTTCCGAAAGTCGGAGGTTGCTTATGACGACGAGGAGGATAAAGAGCTGTATAACAAGGTCTGTCATCAGCGGGAGCTTGAGCGCCAAGTCCGCAAGAGCAAGACCGAGGCGGCTATGCTTGACGCTGCGGGTGATACCGAGGGCGCAAGGGCGGCGCGGCAGAGGCTGACCGAGCAGAACAAGCAGCTTCGGGCTTACTGCGAGGAGAACGGGCTGAAATTTCGGTCGGATAGGATTAGGACTTATGGGGCGGCTATTCAGCCCAAAGCAGTTGGAGGGTTAAAAAGTTCCTCTAAGCCCTTGACATCAAGCTCGATTGGTGGTACAATATATCCAAAAGATGTTACCGGGCAGAAATTAAAGGGTATGATAAAACGGTCTAATTCTCTGGAAAAGCCTATTTTTGCAGAGGATACTCCGGATAACCTTTTTGCAACCTATGCAGCTCGTATAAAACAGGAAGCCGGAAAATATGATGTTGCGCTCCATGGCAATCCTATAGAAACTCTTTTCTTCGGAGAAAAAATCAACGCGCGAACGCTTGCTATAATCATTAGAAACCGTCCTGATTACAAAACAGGCACACCGGTTCGCTTGCTGTCATGCAATACCGGAAATACAGAGCAAACAGGAAATTGTTTTGCACAGCTTCTTGCCAATGAGCTTCACGCGACGGTTTATGCTCCCACAAAGAAATTGTATGTAAATCCCGATGGAACGATATTTGTTGGAAAGAAGAAAGATGGATTCTTCAAAGACTTTATTTGGCGAGAGTAAATCGAGGTGATATTATGCGGTACTTAATAAATCAAGATTTAGATGAAATAAGCGAAACAGAGTTAAATGCTATTACCGGCAGTGAGGAGATACCCGAGAAGCAAAAGGTTCTGAATTATCTCAAATCCTTTGAGAAAAGTGCATACACCTCTGCCCCCGTAGTTGATGCTTTTACAAAAGAGAATCTGGATGTTATTGATGACGCATATTCTGATGGGATTTATACATGGTATGAATCTGAAATCTACCACTTTGAGAAATATAACCTCAAGCTGAATGATGATTTTATTCAACACGTTCTTAACCGCCCCTAAAAAGGCGGTTTTCCTTTGCCAAATAATCAAGCGCTACGCAGAAATGCACGGCGCTTTTTTATCGGCGCCGTCCGCGCGCGAACAGACGGCGCCGTTCATTTTCCTTTTTAGTTTATTAGCCGCTGCCGCCCAAGCAGCGGCTATACACGGGAACGCAGCGCGGCTAGATGACGCGAGAGATCCTCCGGGATAAGTTAGGTGCGTATCTTACCCGGAGAAAGCACCAGCGGGGGCAGGACCCGCCGTTCCCACTTCCTTTTTTTCGCCGAGCTTTGCGTATTCTCGGTGTTTGCATATCGACGCGCGGGGTTTTGTCCTTTCGCCCTGCGCAGATATCGGGACACAGGCGGTGCAAGTCCGCAGCCCCCGACCATAGAAACAGCGTCCTTCGGGGCGCTTTTCTTTTGCCCGAAACACGCCGAGGGCTTAATTCGGCGCGGAAAAAGTCGTACGGACATTAAACGGAGGAATAAATTATGGCAGAAGAAACACAGATCACGGAAGGCGCGGCTTCAAGCGCCGTGCAGGGTACATCTATGCCCGAACCTGCGGGACTGTCGCCCTCTGCGGGGCAGGCGCCGTCTGCGGGACAGGCGCAGACCGCTTCGGCGGCAAAAACATTCACGCAGGACGAGGTCAACGAGCTTATCAGGGCGCGCCTTGAGCGCGAGCGCAAGGGTCAGCCCACAAAGGACGAGCTGACAGCGTTCCGCGAATGGCAGAACTCGCAGAAAACCGCCGAGCAGAAAGCCGCGGACGAACTCAAAGCCGCGCAGGACGCGCAGTCCGCGGCGGAACAGAAAGCCGCCGACCTTGAGGCAATGTTCGCGGCGATGAAGGCAGGCGTTTCCGCGGACGCTGCCGAGGACGTCGTCGCCCTGGCGAAGCTCAAGGTTTCCGAGAGTATGCCGCTGTCTGCGGCAATCGCGGAGGTGCTGAAAAAGTATCCGCAGTTCTGCGGTGCGCCCGCGCCCGCCGCGGCTACGACCGGCGCGAGAATACACCGCGGC
>CAMEPN010000338.1 GCA_945931735.1 uncultured Clostridia bacterium | reverse complement strand
GGCAACACTGTTGATTTCCCCTCGCCTGAGATAACGGTTGACTGCGGGACGGACGTATTCCCCGAGATGTGTCCCGAGCCTGTGGATATCGAGATAGACGGCTGCGAGGATTCGGTTGAATACGACGCGGGCGAGCTTGGAATGGAGTCGCTTGGGCGCATTTTGCAGCTTTCCGTAACTCTGCGGAATGTCTGCCCGCATAAACGGGTGGCTTTGGCGGCGATAGTGACCGAGGTAGGCTACGACGGAACGGAATACAAGCGCGGACTGAAAACCATGACTGTCCCCGCGCATACGGGCGATTCCTGCCGCGACGTGACGGTGCGGTGTATAAAGTTCGTTCTTCCCGAGGACCTCGACGTATACGGCTCGGATAAAGGCATCTGCGACAAGCGCCGTTTCAGGGCAAGGTTTATCGCGCACTATATCGACAACGATTTCGAGTGCTGCGACGTTGTAATTTAAATTAATGCGAAGCGGGGCAGGCGGCATAGCTGCCGAAAAGCAGCCGCGCAGCATTTCCCGTCAATAACATCGGATATCCCCGAGGGAGCGCAGAGTTTCCTTCGGGGATAATTTTTCCCGCCGTGTTATGATTTCTAAATAATACTGCTGAATGAATATGCAAAATTGCACAAAAAAGCTTGACTTTTGGGGAAAACAGTTGTATGATATAAGAATAGGCAATATTAATTTACCCGCGCGGTCATTGCGGCTCGGGCGGGAAAGGGAGTTTATTTATGGGAAAAACAAAAAGGTATATCGGAGCGGCAGTCTTTGTTGCTGTTATCGCGGCGTTTATCGTGTGCTGCTTTGTTCAGACGCCTATAACTGCGGCGGTCGGCTCGATGTGGTCGCTGCTTCCGCCGGTCGTGGCGATAGGGCTTGCGCTGATAACAAAGGAAGTGTACTCCTCGCTTTTTATCGGAATACTTACGGGCGGCGTTATTTACGCCTTTGCGACCTCGACGGGCTTTGAGGGAATGTTCACCGCCGTTGTCAGCGACGGACTTATCGCCAACATTTCCGACTCGTACAACGTCGGCATACTTATCTTCCTCGTTGTTCTGGGGATAATCGTGGTGCTGATGAACAAGGCGGGCGGGAGCCGCGCCTACGGAGAATGGGCGTCGAAGCATATAAAAAGCCGCCGCGGCGCCGCGCTCGCAACGTTCTTCCTCGGCGTGCTTATCTTCGTCGACGACTATTTCAACTGTCTTACGGTAGGCTCGGTAATGCGCCCCGTAACGGACAAGCATAACATCTCACGCTCGAAGCTCGCGTATCTTATCGACTCGACCGCCGCGCCGATATGCATAATCGCGCCCATTTCCTCATGGGCGGCTGCTGTAAGCGGCACGGTCGAGGGCGTGAACGGTATAACCCTTTTCATCAATACTATACCCTATAACCTTTACGCGTTCCTGACTATTCTTATGGTAATAGTTATCGCGGTGACGGGCTTTGACTACGGCCCGATGAGAAAGCACGAGGACAACGCTGCGAACGGAGATATATTCACCACAAGGAACAAGGTCTACGATGACGACGACCGACCCGTAAGGTCTAAGGGAAAGGTGATCGACCTCGTTCTTCCCGTGGTGGTGCTTATCGTGCTGTGTGTTGTCGGCATGATATACACGGGCGGATTTTTCAGCGGCACGGATTTCATCACCGCATTTGCGGACTGCGACGCGTCCTACGGGCTGTCGCTCGGGTCGATAGGCGCGCTGCTTGTCATAATAATTTATTTCATGTGCAGGGGAGTGCTTAAGTTCTCCGAGTGCATGGATTCTATTGCGGCAGGATTCAAGCAGATGGTGCCCGCAATACTTATCCTCACCTTTGCGTGGACGCTCAAGTCTATCACCAACTCCCTCGGCGCGGGCGTATTCGTGTCGGGCGTTGTAAAGAGCGCGACCGCGCTGAGCATTTTCCTGCCGCTTATCATGTTTGTTGTCGCGATAGGTCTTGCGTTCGCGACGGGAACATCTTGGGGCACGTTCAGCATACTTATCCCCATAATAACCAGCGTATTCAGCGTTGAGCTTGCGGAAACCGCGGTCACGGGCGAGATACCCTCGATGGTTGTCATCTGCATTTCCGCCTGCCTTGCGGGAGCGGTCTGCGGCGACCACTGCTCGCCGATATCCGACACGACCATCATGGCGTCCACGGGCGCACAGTGCGACCACGTCAACCATGTTTCCACGCAGCTCCCGTATGCGCTGACCGTAGCGGGTGTGTGCGCGGTCGGGTACATAATCGCGGGGTTCGTTCAGAATGTGTTCGTTGTCATGGGCTGCTCGCTTGTGCTTATGTTCGCGGTGCTGTTTGTTATAAGAATGATAGGCAGGCGGAAGAACAATGCGTGATATTTCAATGTGCTGCGGGGTGACCGATATGAAAATGTTTATGGGAATGAACTTCGATTTAGGGAAGAATGAGCAGAAAAAGAACTTCAGCGCTTCAGAGCACCCTGCCGAGGAAATTGTCAGGGTATCGGTCAGCAGCAGCGGGGGAATGGAGCTTACGCAGAACCGTTCGTTCGTGCTTGAAAAGACGGACGGCGCATGGCTGTTAACGGCGGGCTTTTATCTGCTTCACGAAAGGGTGGAGTTTGAGGGCTGCCCTGTCACCGACGAAGAGGCGGCAGGGGTGATCGCGCTCGTAAAGGAAACCGACGCAATTCGGGAAATTGCTTCATACAAGCCGATGAAGAGCGATGTTTTCGCGGTCGACGCGCCGAGCTATTATTCCGGACTGTACTTTTCCGACGGGGAGAAGATAG
>CAMEPN010000337.1 GCA_945931735.1 uncultured Clostridia bacterium | reverse complement strand
TGACGATGTTTTCCTGTAAGAACTTCTGCGTGTTTTTGTTTCGGAGCATACCATCGAGCTGCTCGCGGATATGCTGCCCCTGACGGGTGATACGCTTGCGTATCGAAGCAAGCTCCGCGCTCGCCGCGTCGGACATTTCCTCCTCGGAGATAATGCTCTCGGAAATGCGCTGCTCGAGCTGTCGCTGCGGGGAAAGCTCCGCGAAATACTCTGCAAGGCTGTTTTCGATATTCGAGCACTGCGCATACCAGTCGCACAGCATTCCCGTTTCGCGCAGAACGTCCGCAAAGTCAAGAAGCTCGCGGAAGCTGAGCATACTGCCCGTCCTGCTTCGCTTAAGACTGCCGGAAATGTCCTTTATCCTGCGGAAGCGCGGCGTGCCGAATTTTGCCGAAAGAGTGAACGCGTCGTCCGTTTTTTTAAGCTCCGCACGAATTATTTCCGCGTCGGTCGTCGGCTCGAGCGACAGCGCCTTTTCGCGGCAGGTGTCGCTGTAAGTCTGCTCCGCGAGCAGCTCCAGAATTTTATCAAGTTCAAGCTTTTTATAGTATTTGTTCATAATAATAACCTTATTTATCAAATGTTTTGTAATAGTCCAGCGCGCTGAAGCTTCGCTCGGTGCGCCGCAGAAAATACCGCTCGGTCAGCCGAGAAAGCCTGCGCTCCGTTTCGCCGCCTATGTTTATTTTGAAGCAGCGCTCGAGCGGCGCGTAGATTATGTTCCTCATTGCCGAAAGAGTTTCGGGTGAAAGCTTTTCGCACTCGCCGTCGTATTCGCGGTTAAAGCATTCGGAGCAGACAAGCTCTCCCCTGTCAGGCAGGAAAAACATACTCCCGCCGTCCTGCGGCTCATAGCACCCACAGTTAAAGCACGCCGTAAGGTCGGGACGGTATCCGAGCATTGAGGAATACCTCAGCTCAAACGCGGCGCGAACCGTTTCCAAAGTCCGCGCGGGCGCATCATCGGTACGCTCCGCCGCGCCAAGCAGCTCGAACAGCGCTATCGCGAAAAATCTCACGATACTGTCGGAGCCTTGTGCGGAGGCGTCCTGCCGCTGCTCGGAAGTCGTGCAGAACTTCACCGCCTGCGCAAAATAGGACGCAAGCGCAAGCTTTACAATGTCCTCTCCGATTGCATGGAAGCTGTATTTCGGCTTCGCGCTGTTCACGGTGTAGCGCAGCTTGTTTTTGCTCAGGCAAAATGTCGAATAGGCGAAAAGCGACGCGGAGGACAGCAGCGAGCTGTTGATCTTCTTTGCGCCGTGCGCGGTCGCTTCGATTATCCCTCGTTCGTCGGTCAGTATGTCGATAAAGCAGCTGTTTTCGCCGATCTCTCGCCGCCCGACGACTATCCCGTCATAGGTATGCAGCAACGACTATCCCTCCCCTGCGTTGATTATACGGCAATAACGCAGGAGCGCTGCGCCGATTTATATTTTCACACAAAAAAGGCACACCCGCACAAGGTATGCCCCATACTTTCGGAAAACAGACTGCGCCCGTCAGCTTCTAACATATTCGCGCCAGTCGAGGTCGCCGCGCTCAAGGGCGTGGATAAGCGCTTCGGCTGTGGCGATGTTTGTCGCAACGGGAATGTTGTGAACGTCGCAAAGACGCAGCAGATTTATGTCGTTAGGCTCATGCGCCTTCGCGTTGAGCGGGTCGCGGAAAAACAGGAGCAGGTCTATTTCATTACAGCTTATGCTGGAAGCGAGCTGCTGATCTCCGCCCTGCGAGCCGCTTAAAAATCTCTGTATATGCAGACCTGTCGCCTCTGCGACAAGCTTTCCGGTCGTGCCTGTGGCACAGATATTATGACGGCTCAGAATGCCGCAGTATGCGATACAGAACTGAACCATAAGCTCTTTCTTGGAATCATGAGCAATAAGGGCAATATTCATTTATTATGCCTCCCATTTAATGTCAAGCAATTGATCAGTCAATTTTGATAGTCAGCGGAACGTCCTCGCCGAGGATACGTCTTGCGATAGCCGAATAAGCCTTTGCGCCGCCGCAGTTAGGGGGAAGCGGCTCGCCTTTAGCGCCGCAGATCTTGATATTCTGATCCTCGGGGACAACGCCGATAAGCGGAATGCCAACGCTGTCCATAACCTCGTCGAGGTCGAACAGGATATCCTCATCCTTGAAATTGGGGCTGACTTTGTTGATGACTAAGCGCTGATTGGTGCAGTTCTTGACATAAAGGAAGTCGGAAAGTATGGCACCGTCGCGGACGCAGACGGTATCGGGGGTGGTTACCATAAGTATAAGCTCCGCAGCCTTGATAACGCTGAAAACAGAGCTGCCGACGCCGGCGGTATCAATGATTATATAATCAAAGTGCTTGCGCATTTCCTCGCAGACGCCCATTATTTTTTCTGGGTTTATATCCATGAAAGGGTTTCTTGTCGCGCAGACGAGGTAGAGATTATCAACTCTGTCGACCTTTGTCGTCGCGGTAAGTATGTCTATTTTTCCCTCGAGATATTCGCCTATATCATGTTTTACCTTATCTTTAATGCCGAGCATGATATCAAGGCAGCGCAGACCAAAGTCCAACTCCACGACCAGCGTCTTTTTTCCGAGCGCAGCAAGACCCGACGCCACATTGGCAGATGTAGTGGATTTACCCGTACCGCCCTTACCTGCGGTTACCGCAATTATCTGTGACATATAAATTCCCCTCTCCGGCATTGCGCAGCGCAATACCACTACGGCGTGAACCAAAATAGGTCGCGCCATTGATACAAAGCATATCAGAACCATCAGATATTACTATGCTTTTATTTTATCAC
>CAMEPN010000336.1 GCA_945931735.1 uncultured Clostridia bacterium | reverse complement strand
CTTCTCTCGTAAATTCCGCTTCGGGCAGCAAGACCTATGAAACGGATATCCTCACATCGCAGAGAGATCTGTTTGTAAAGGGCGACGCTTACTACGAAGTATACAAAATGATGTTTGACATTTTCAGCGACCCCACGCTTCATGAGGAAGACCCTGCTACCTCCGACTGGGAGGGCTGCAAGAAGGCGATAAACGACGGCAAAATCGCGACAATGGTAATGGGAAGCTGGGCGGTATCTCAGTTCAAGGAAGCAGGCGACAACCCCGATGATATCGGCTATATGCCCGCTCCGTTCAGCGTAAACGGCAAGCAGTACGCAGAATCCACCGCAGACTACTGCCTCGGTATCAACAAGAACAGAAGCGACGAGATAAAGGAGCTTGGCAAGAAGTACATAACATGGTTCGTTGAGGAATCCGGCTTCGCACAGAAGGAAGGCTCCGTATGCGCTCTCAGAGGTTCCGAGATGCCCGACTACCTGACCGACTTTGCTGACTGCGAGTTCTTTGTTACCGAAACAGCTCCCGAGGGTCTTGTAGGAGTTTGGGACGCAATAAACAACGACTCCGAGGTCGGCACATGGCAGGGCGACGCTGCTAACTTCAAGATCCAGATCGCCGAAGCAGCATTCGCAGGCGAGGGCGAGGACAAGTTCGAGTCCATTCTTGCCGACGCAAATGCAAAGTGGAACGCAACAAGAGATGCCAACGAGAATTTCAAGGCTTATCTGGCGGCTAATTCGTAATTATTCTAACACCATCTTTTCTCATAGCGGCATTGTACAAGGCGCTTTTCTGACTTGTTCATGCTTTATGCAATGCCGCCCTCCAATTCTCCCGAGGTCGGTTTGGGGAGGCAAGTCCTTCCCAAATCGGCTTTATGAGGAATAACCGAGGACTCGTCAATCGGGCAGGGCTTGTCAAATCAAGCCGAATAAGCTCCCTTGCCACAGCGGAGCGTATCTGTTCAAAAAGCGTTTTCTCGGATAATTCTGCAAGAAAGGACGGCGAAAAAGCATTTATGGCTGCCGAAACCGTAAAACCAAAGCGCACCTTTATCCAATGGGTAAAGGGTTATACCGGACAGAAATACATCACGACGGTGCTTTTCCTGCTTATCCCGCTGGTGCTGCTGATCCTGTTTACGCTGATACCCGCGGTGAATATGGGTATATTCAGCTTTCAGAAGCGCGACCAGCTCGGAGTTTCTGTCGAGTGGGTTGGGTTTGACAATTATGTCCGCCTGTTCACTGACAGCAGCTATCTGTCCACCTTTGCAAACAGCATATACTACCTTATAGGCTCGTTTGTGCAGCAGGGGCTGGCGCTGTTTATCGCGACGCTGCTCTGTTCCAAAATAAAGTTCGCCAATGTGTTCAAGGGGATACTATTCTTCCCGTACATGATGAACGGCGTTGCGGTATCGCTGATATTCCGCCGGTTTTTCCAGAAAGGCGACGGAATAACCAATACCGAGGGCACTCTCAACAGCATTCTTATGATGTTCGGCGCAGAGCCTGTGAAGTGGCTCTCCAATCCCGATATCGTAAACTTCTGCCTTGTTTTCGCCTCGATTTGGAGATATATCGGTTTTGACATCGTAATGTACATAAGCGCCATTCAGTCCATTTCTCCCGATGTCTACGAAGCTGCCGACCTTGACGGCGCGAACGCATGGCAGCGGTTCTGGTACATAGTTTTCCCGAGCATTCGTCCTATCGTGGCTTTGCAGCTTATCCTTGCCATCAAGGGCGCCGTGTCGGTATTCGAGATACCGTATATCATCACGGGCGGCCGCAACGGCACTAGCACGTTTGTTATCAAGACGATAGAAACTGCTTTCCAGTATCAGAAGATAGGTCTTGCTTCGGCAATGGCGATCGTCCTGCTGGCGATAATTCTTGTAATAACCGCCATACAGAAGGCGTTCTTTAGGGAAAGGAAGTGAGCCGCGTGACAAAAGCGACAAAAAAAGAGCAGCCCTTTGACATCAGGGACTATCACTTCAACGAAACGCCGAAATCGGTAAAAATACTGTTCAAGGTGCTGACCTACGGCTTCCTTGCGCTGTGCTGCTTAGCGGTGCTGCTTCCTCTGATGGTAGTGCTTATCGGCGCGTTCAAGACGCACGACGAGTATATAACCACGAACGTATTCACGCTGCCTGAGGTGCCGCAGTTTCAGAATTTCGTAACGGCATTCGTCAGCGGAAACGTAATGAAGGGTCTTATAAATACCGCGCTGATACTTGTCGTTTCCTGCTTCGGTACTATTATTACAGGCACAATGACTGCTTTCGTGCTCCAGCGTTTCAATATGCTGTTCACGCGGGCGGTTAAGATGGTGTTCCTGTTTGCGGCGCTGCTGCCGAACATAGCGATGCAGGTCACTGTGTTCCAGATAGTAAGCAAGCTCGGTCTTTATAACACGATATGGGCGCCCTGCATACTGTACATCGGAACGGACATTGTTTCGATATACATATTCATCCAGTTTCTGGACAATATTTCGGTGTCGCTTGACGAAAGTGCGATACTCGACGGAGCGTCCTATCCCCGCGTTTACTGGAGCATAATACTTCCTATGCTTCGCCCCGCGATAGCAACGGTGCTTGTTATCAAGTTCGTTAGCATTTACAACGATTTCTACACGGCAAATCTGTATATGCCGAGCGACGATCTGGCGGTGGTTTCTACGGCGCTTTATAAGTTCATCGGACCGTACAGCGCACAGTGGGAGGTCATTTTCGCGGGAATAATCATCTGTATCATTCCTTCGCTTATCATCTTTCTGTT
>CAMEPN010000335.1 GCA_945931735.1 uncultured Clostridia bacterium | reverse complement strand
AGCAGCGCGGCATAAAGGAACCACCGCAGAAAAACGCGGAGCATTGCCTTGCGCGTTCGCGCCTTTCTCAACGATATCCTACCCATAAAGCACCTTTACAAATCATTTATTACGGAATGCGCCGCGCAGAACGACCCGCGCGGTGCAAATGGATTATTCCCTGTTAATCGGTTTCAAACGCGATACCCTTGCCGTCAAAATCGGTCACGACAAAGACGGACGTTACCGAGAAAAGCTCCTCGGCAGGCTGAATAAGCGCGTGCTTGGAAAGTCCGTTCGGGTCGTCGTACACCTCAACGACGGTGCCTACCATTATCTCGTCGGGGAAAAGTCCGCTCTTTCCCGATGTGTAAATAATGTCGCCCTCCTTGATGTCCGCGTCCTTGAGTATGTCGCTCATTAGGCACAGACCCTTTTCCGCGGAGGATATGCTGTTTTCAAGCACGCCCGACGTCTTTGACCGCATGGTTATCACTCCGACATTGACCTGCGGGCTTAGGATAGTGGTAACGCGCGCGTAATTCTCCGCGATACTTGTCACTCTGCCGACAAGTCCGACCGAGGTTATCACGGGGTCATTGAGCGAAATACCGTCCGACGAGCCTCTGTTTATAGTGAAACCGCCGTAGATATCGTTCGCGTTTCGGGAGATAATGCTGCATGGCTCGCTGAAAACGAAGTCCTCTTTCTGCTCCTTAAGACCGAGCATTTCGCGAAGCTGCGCGTTTTCCTCGAGGATATTCTCGTAATCCAGCGTCCTGCCGTACATATCTGTAAGCTGAGCCTTCAGCTCGTCGTTCTCCTGCTTGTATTTGTCGGCGTTTACCAGCTTGTCGATAAAGCCGCTGACGCCCTCGGACACTGCGTTTGCCGCTGTAACAAAGGGATAGGTCACCGTCCCGATTATCTTTTCGGGGATAGTTTCCGTTCCCGCTGACACCGCCACATATGTCATCAGACCGAGCAGCAGCGCCGCAATGCATATCAGAATCTTGAATTTAAGGCTGTGAAAAAACTCCTTCATGGCTCTCCCTGTCGGTCAGAAAAATGTAGGTCAAAAGGGACAGGGGGATCAGTAAATCGTTTCGTCCTCGCTGAGCACGTCCTCAAGCTTGTCGATATTTTCGAGCACCTTCCCCGTGCCGTCGGCAACGCAGTCGAGCGGGCGCTCCGCGATCTTTACGGGCATACCCGTTTCCGCATGGATAAGCGCGTCAAGTCCGCGAAGGAGCGCGCCGCCGCCCGCGAGCATGATACCGTTCTCGATGATATCCGCCGCAAGCTCGGGAGGGCATTTTTCGAGCGTGGTCTTTACTGCCTCGATAACGCGGGAGAGCGGCTCGGAAATAGCCTCGCGTATCTCCTCGGAGGTTATCGTGATGTTCTCGGGCAGACCGTTGAGCAGGTTGCGGCCCTTGATATCCATTACAGGCTCGTTCTCATCGGTCTTGTATGCGGAGCCGATGCCCATTTTGATGTTCTCCGCTGTTCTTTCGCCGATAAGCAGGTTGTACTTCTTCTTGATATAGTTGATTATCGAATTGTCGAACTCGTCGCCCGCGACTCTTACGGAACGCGCGGTAACAATGCCGCCGAGGGAGATTATAGCGACCTCGCTCGTGCCGCCGCCGATATCGACGATCATGTTGCCCATAGGCTCCTCAACGGGCAGACCCGCTCCGATAGCGGCAGCCATAGGCTCCTCGATTATTGAAACGCGCTTTGCGCCCGCCTGCTGAGCGGCTTCCTTAACGGCGCGGCGCTCTACCTCGGTAACGCCAGAGGGAATGCAGATGATAACGCGCGCCTTGCTTCTGCCCTTGAGCGCTTTCTTTATGAACTGCGCGAGCATGATAGAGGTCATGTCAAAGTCGGCGATAACGCCGTCCTTGAGCGGGCGAACCGCAACGATAGAGCCGGGGGTACGGCCGATAACTTCCTTTGCCTCCTGACCTACATAGCGAACCTGCCCCGCTTTCTTATCTACGGCAACGACAGACGGCTCGCGGATAATTATGCCCTTTCCCCTCATATATACAAGCGTATTTGCTGTTCCGAGATCAATTCCGATATCCTTGTTCATTCCAAACATAGTGATGTTTCCTCCGAATATATAAAAAAATTATTTAACCATAGTCAACCATAGTATATTATAACATTATTTTTAACCTTAGGCAATATATTATTTATATATTTTTTCGGGTTTTTCGCCTTTATTTTTGTGAGTTTAGGCAATAACGAAAAACCCCCGCCGAAGCGAGGGTGAAAATATTTCGTCAAGCAGCGTTTTCCGTGTCCGCTCCGGATATCTTGGCGGAGATTTCCTTAATGACCTCAACATTCCGTTCGTTCGGGAATATTTGGACGGAGCGGTAGTAGAAGTTGTTGTTTACGTCCCACAGAACAGGCACGAAACCGTAGTCGGTTATCATGTTCATCATGATCTCAAGCGCGTCCGCTGTATCGGTGACATATGCGTCCGCGGCAAAGCGGTCGCTGCCGTATATCGAGGTGCATTCTCCCACGAAAACAGGTATACCCTTGTCGGTGAACGCCTTTTTCAGCAGCTCGCACTGCGTGACGCTGTAATCATACCATGCCTTGCTCCCTATCTGATTTGTCCAGTACATCGCGTTGTCGACATAATGCACCGAAACCATCAGCCTGTCCTTTGCGCTGTCGGAGGGCATTTTGTAGCTGTCTGTGGTGGTGAGGTCTATGTTTGTCCAATAGCCCGATGCAATGAGCAGGCGCGTTTTGTTGTTCCCGCCCGAAGCTCTCACCGTATCCACGAAC
>CAMEPN010000334.1 GCA_945931735.1 uncultured Clostridia bacterium | reverse complement strand
ACCTTGACACCGAACTCCTCGTAAACCTCCTGAACCGCGGACTTATCCGAGGTCAGACCCTTCTCCATGCGGTCAACGGTGATGACCATGCCCTCTACCTTGACGTCAGCCGCGCCTGTGAGCTTTGGCATTACCTCGCGCAGAGCCTTTCCGGAGGTCATTACGTCCTCAATTATAACGACCTTTTCGCCGTCCTCGAGGGATTTTCCGACGAACATTCCGCCCTCGCCGTGGTCCTTGACCTCCTTACGGTCGAAGCAGTAGTTGACGTCCATGCCGAACTTATTGTACAGCGCGGTGCAGGCTGCGACGGAGAGGGGAATGCCCTTGTACGCGGGGCCGAACAGCGTATCGGGGGTCAGCCCGTGCTCCTTTATGCATTCCGCGTAAAATTCGCCGAGCTTGGCGAGCTGCGCGCCCGTTTTGTAGTTTCCGCAGTTTATGAAATATGGCGCGAGCCTGCCGCTTTTAAGCGTAAATTCGCCGAATTTCAGCACGCCGCTGTCCACCATGAACCTGATAAAGCTTTCTTTATACGTCATATATTTTCTCCCTTCGCGGGCGGCATTGTCCCGCATTATATTTATACAAATACATTATAACACACTATTCCGAATATTTCAAGGGGGAGAATGCGTTTTTCGCGCAATATGCCGAATGAAACCGATATATCATTTTTCATAAAAAAATATGTGCATATTGGTATAAAAAAACCGATGTTACCCTTGACATTTTCGTTATTATGTAGTAAAATAAATACAGGCTTATCTGTGAGGCGTTTCGTCGCCTTTTGGAGCAGCTTGACGTTTATTATATTCTTTTATATATTTACGTTATGGCGGCATTTAATATATGATAACGGAGAACAAGCCTTTTACGATATATTTTTACGGCTATTATACTTAGGAAGATATATGAAAAGACCGCACATTTATGCGGGTTGGGGGGTTATGCGGCGAGCTGCGCCGCGCGAAAGGTTTTCAAAAATTATATATTTTATCCCGCCGAATATTTATAAGGAGGGAAAATTGAACGACGATGGTTGAAATGTATGTGGCTGTGCTTATCGGCATAGCGGCGTTCCTCGTCGGTGCGGTCGCCTGTGGATTTATCTGCTTCCGTCTTGGTGTAAATCACCGGATAAAAACCGCGGAAGCGCAGTTCGAGTCCGCAGAGAAAGAGTCCGCCCGCATTGTTGAAGAAGCAAACGAAAAAGCCGAAACGCTCAAAAAGACGGCTCTTGTCGAGGCAAAGGACGAGATCTACGCGATGCGTACCGAAGCCGAAAAGGAGGTACAGCGCCTTAAAAACGACACCGAGCGCGAGCTGAAAGAGCGCAGAAGCGAGGTTTCCCGTTCCGAGCGGCGTATCCAGCAGAAGGAAGAGAACCTTGACAAAAAGAACGACAAGATGGAGAAGCTGGAGGAGCAGCTCCACCAGAAGCACAAGAAAGCGGACGAAAAAATCGCCGAAGCCGAGCAGCTCAAGGCGAGCCAGATGGACATTCTTGAGCGCATTTCCGGCTTTACACAGGAGCAGGCAAAGGAGCACCTTCTCCAGCAGCTTGACAGCGAGCTGAACCACGAAAAGGCTCTGAAGATATCCGCCTACGAGCAGAAGCTAAAGGACGAGGCGGACGAAAAGGCAAGGCAGTACATATCCCTTGCTATCGCAAGACTGGCGGCGGACACCGTTTCCGAAACGGCGGTTTCGGTCGTTGCCATTCCGAACGACGAGATGAAGGGTCGCATCATAGGACGCGAGGGCAGGAATATCCGCGCTCTCGAAACTCTGACGGGCGTCGACCTTATCATCGACGATACACCCGAGGCTATTACGCTCTCCTGCTTTGACCATGTGCGCCGCGAGATCGCGCGCATTGCCCTCGAAAGGCTCATTCAGGACGGCAGAATACATCCGGCGCGCATCGAGGAAACTGTCGAAAAGGCGCGCAGAGAGGTTGAACAGCGCATAAAGCAGGAAGGCGAGCGCGCTGTTATGGAAACGAACGTAAACGGTCTGAACCACGAGCTTGTACGTCTGATAGGCCGTCTGAAATACAGAACGTCCTACCGCCAGAACGTGCTGAACCACTCCATAGAGGTGGCTCATCTCGCGGGGATAATGGCGAGCGAGCTTGGCGTCGACGCGGCGCTTGCAAGGCGCGCGGGTCTGCTTCACGATATAGGAAAGGCGCTCGACCACGAGATAGAAGGCTCTCATGTTCAGATAGGCGTTGACGTCTGCAAGAAGTACAAGGAAAGCCCCGAGGTTATTCACGCTATCGAGGCTCACCACGGCGATGTTGAATGCCGCACGGTCATTGCGGCGCTGGTACAGGCTGCCGACGCGATAAGCGCGGCGCGCCCCGCGGCGAGAAGCGAGAACTACGAGAACTACATCAAGCGCCTTGAAAAGCTCGAGGAGATATGCAACTCTTACGGCGGCGTCGAGAAATCCTACGCTATTCAGGCGGGTCGCGAGGTCCGCATAATGATAAAGCCGGATCAGATAAACGACGACGATATGAAGGTGCTTGCACGCGATATCGCGAAGCGCATCGAAAGCGAGATGGAATATCCGGGTCAGATAAAGGTAAATCTTATCCGCGAGAGCCGCGCTGTCGACTACGCGAAGTAAACACATTAAAACAACGAATGCCGCACAGCGAATACTGCGCGGCATTTTTGTTACGAAATATCAAACCTCGGCGGATTTGCGCGGGGCGGGTCTGCTTGCGCCGATAGCTTTCATGAAGGGCTTGCTGCGCTCGAGCGCGAATTTGAACAGCGGGCA
>CAMEPN010000333.1 GCA_945931735.1 uncultured Clostridia bacterium | reverse complement strand
CTTTATGTGTCATTATTTTTTTCGGGTGTTGCACTTAAATTATAAATCTATCATTAATATAGTATCTATACTTACTTTGAACTAATTGCAGTTCATCTTTAGAAGCCAATAACAATCGCATAATAAGTCAGCGAAAAATTCTGATGTGGATATATTATACTATAATATTATATGTCGATTGATTTAGCCTTCTTATTTAGGTTTTTAAAAATCTAAATATTTTTTAAAAACCTATTGACTTTTGCTCTTCTATGGTGTATAATTCAATTATAGCAAAAAGGTTTTTAATAATCTAATGCAAAAGGAGCTTAATATGTCAAACATAAACGAACTCAATGCACTGAAAGAATTGGACACGAGCAAAGTGGCGTATTCCCTTTATAATGAGTTGCGCCCTTACACAAGCAACTGTATGTTTGCCGCATACTCGATTGCCTATGCAATAGTAAAAGCATCAGAGATTGAAACCTCGGATTTGTCTTCTCTGGATTCCTTCGTAAAGACTTGTAACATCAAAGAAGATATTGCAATGTTTATGTCAGATACCCTTACCGGATTCTGGGATATTGTTACAAGGGTAAAGGGAATGTATGACCCTGAAATATTCAAGTCCTTCCTGCTGTTTTGCGATGATTTTGACATCTCGGCTGAGATTTGCGCAACCCCGATCTGCATTTCCCGGTTAGCGATTAAGCTGCTTGATATAAAGGACACAGACAAGGTTGCTGATTTCTGCACCGGCAGAGCTTCCTTTATTCGCGAGAGCTTTCTGACCGCTCCGAACGCCACATATATCGGCAACGATATTAACCTTTATCTCAAGAGTGTTGCGGCTATGCGAGCGGAATTATTAGACGATAATATCACAATCGTTAATCAGAATGTCATTTCACTTGACTTTGAAAACTACTCTTTTGATAAGATATTTGCCAACTACCCGTTTGCGGTAAAGATTGCGTACGGAGAAGATTCAACTTCGTTAAGGTACATCAACAGACACCTTTCTACAAAGAATAAGTTTTCTTCTTTGGATTGGCTTGCAAACATATCCATCATCAACACCTTGGATGAGAACGGAAAAGGCTTTGCACTTACGACTGCTGGTTCTCTTTTCAGAACGAACGAAAGAGAGTACAGAAAGCATTTCGTGGACAATGGTTATATAAATACAATAATACTGCTGCCAGCAGGTCTCTTTGAAAATTTCAGGTCATTATCAATCGTCGCCATTATCATTAGCCACAACAATGAAAAGATACGGTTTGTTGATGCAAGCCAGATTTGCACAATAGGCAGACGTTTCAACACTCTATCCCCCTCTGACATCGAAGCTATCGTTGAACTGTGTTCTAACGACTCCGAACATAGCAGACTTGTTTCAAAGGATGAAATAATCCAGAACGACTATAACCTCAACATAAGCAATTATTTCGAGAAAGCAATCGAAATTCCAAACGGTGTCTCCTTTGAAACTGTAATCAAGAAAATCACACGCGGTGCGCAGTTGAAAGCGGTACAGCTTGATGAACTAGCCTCGGACACCCCGACAGACTATCAGTACCTCATGTTGGCTGATATACAGAACGGTCAGATTAGGGACACACTCTCTTATATCACCTCTATTGAGGACAACCTGAAAAAATACTGCATCAAGAATAACAGCCTGATTCTCTCAAAGAGCGGCTCACCGATTAAGACTGCTATCGCAACCGTTTCCGAGGGTACAAGCATTCTAGCAAATGGTAATCTATATGTCATTGAGCTTGACGAGACAAGGATAAACCCGTATTTCCTTAAAGCCTTTTTAGACAGCGATATTGGTTCAATATTGCTGAAATCTATTTCCGTTGGCTCTGTTATCCCCAGTATTCCCGTTGAAGCGGTACGAAAAATGATTATCCCACTGCCTGATTTGGAAACACAGAACGAAATAGCAAACAAATATCTTGAAATAACAAGAGAAATAAAGTCGCTTAGGTCTGAAATAGCAAAAGCAGAAGAACGCTTAACAATGGTTTACACCGGTATTGAATGATGGGAGGAAATATCTATGAACACAAACGACTCTTTTGTGAAGGTTTATGAATTTTTATTGGAGAACGCGCCTGAAACGGCACATGATGTTTATGAAGGTCTTGAGATGTTCAAAGCCGGTCTGGAGTATGGATATGAAGCAATATGCAAACTGATTCGAGAGAACTGCACCGATTTTTCGCGTGTGAAAACGATAAGTGAATACGGCAAAACATTGGATGATTTGCAAAAGCAAGTCAGCGATTATCTGGCAGAATTTTCTATGAAGGTTTCCATTGAAGACGAAGATTTTGAAGACGAACCGATTGCCGACGAGAACGAGGATGACAAGTCTGTCAACTACGATGATTACCGTGTAAATAGCGAAATCCCTCACACATTATCCGAATCTTTCATACACAAGAAAATCTGCGGCTTTATGCTTGGCACTGCCAGATATGAGGTAGGCACATGGAAAGATGCGCTCATTAAAATAAGTGAGAAACTGTATGAGGAAGACAAATCCCTATTCACTTCTTTTCTCGAATCACCAGCATTCTGCGGAAGAAAGAACCGGTACTTCTCAAAAAGTTCAAACGGCAATCCATATTATATTAAAATGAGCAATGCCAATATTTATGTCTGGACCAATCATTCAGCAACATCAATATGCAAAGTGATTAAGACAATGCTGCTTTGTTATAGAAAGCCCGTGAACAGCTTGTATATCTATCTTCGCGCAGACTATACTCCGCTTCATATTGGCGAAGACACAGGCAAACCTGCAACCGTTACCGAGCCTGTAACGAAAATCGGAAAGTATGTCAGACAG
>CAMEPN010000332.1 GCA_945931735.1 uncultured Clostridia bacterium | reverse complement strand
AAAAGCATTCTCAAAACCATGTCGCTTATCGGCGACAATGGCATTGATATACTCCTGTTTCAGTCGATCGTTGAAATTGAGCCTATGGACGAGATAAACAGCCTTATTCGTGACGGCTGGATCCGGCTGTCCGGCAGGGACATTTCGCTTCACCCCGTGATCAAAGAAACCATTCACTGCCGGGAGTGGAATGACGAAGCAAAGCGGTATGCCGTAATGCTGCTGAAATACCTGTTCCGCGAAATTAAAACAGAGGGTCATAAGGAGGACTATCCTCATAAGCTTACGGAAATCATTGAATATAACAACAAGCAATTCCAAAAGCACCCCAAGCTCGGAGAGTGGTTTGAACGTATTACCGACAAAAACGGAGTTATCGGCGAAACGCTGCGCGAGCGGTATGCCCGTTCAGATAACGGAGCGCCAACAGGCCGTGAAAAGGTGTCACTTCTCGTTTCGCTGGCGGAGGGAGTCCTTGACAACTCCAAAAGAGAGCCGTTTCTGCTTGAAACAGACATTTATCCCGATTTGCTGTACCTCACCATTCAGAATATTCCGCGCTATCGGGAGGAATTTATTCTTGCCCGTGCAGAAGAACTTATCCTCAACCCCAAGAGCCGAAACGGGTTCGCGCTGATGAAACTGTACGGCTATATTATCGAGATTTATCTTGAGCGGAAGGATTTTGAAGCAGCCGCCGAAAAGCTCCGCGAAGCTGAACAGACGGCAAAGCGATTCGGAAGCAATTACGTTTATGCGCTTTATTATGATATGCTGTCGGACTATTACGACAATCTCCTCGGCGGCGCTTATGACGCGGTTGAACCCGAAGAAAAGCAGATTTTGCAGAAGCTGACGAATGCGATTGACAAAACGATTTATTGCTCACGAAGAACGAGAAATCCCGAGGGAAAAACGCTGTTGGCAAAAAATCTCCTTGCTAAAGCAACTATCTTATTCCGCAATTCTCGGGGCAAGAAAAAGCAAATCGACCGCTTGCTTGATGAAGCGCGGAAAATCGTTTCGGCAGAAACACAGCCCTACGCAGAGGTGCGCGGAATATACTATTCGGTCTGCGCGTGGTATTTCACGCTGGTTGAACCCTCGCTTGAAAGTGCGGAGGAATTTATGGCGAAAGCACGGGAGATTTTCACCAAAACCGCCCCCACCGACCTTGACGAGATCGACTGCATAAATATTCCCTGTGCGGATATGTACTGCCTATGGAAATGCTACGCCCATTCCGCCAAGCTGCTTATGGAGGCTATTGAAATCTGCGAAAAGAACGAGCAGGTTGTTCCCTACGTTCGTAAGAAGCTAGAGCTTTACGGCTGTCTGCTTGATGTATGCGCCGAATGGGGCAAGACTGATTTGTGCAGAGCGGTTATCAGCGAAATTGACGCTATGAATGATAAGTACTGCTCCCTCGGAATACATAAAGAAATATCGGAGGAATTGAAAGATTATAATATTATGAAGAAATTCAAGTACAGAAATGACCCCGTCGCGTTGAAGCGGCTTTCAGATGTTGAAAATGCCATCGAAGAATTTACAAATTCCCATCCCAAAAAACTCAGCAAAGAAGAACACAGTGAACTGAGTGATCTTTTAAGAGAGCGGGCATCTGCTCTGTCAGATGTCACCGGGCTTAATATTCACTCAATATGCGGTGATGATTAAGAACAAGCCCCTCAGATGAACCTGCGAAGTGACAGTATACTGCGCCGCTTTTCGCCTGAACAAAATGAGCGCGCATTAGTGCGCCGCCGATAAAGCAGATTTCGCCCCGCCGAGCAAATCATCCTTGAAGATGAAGCTTCGGCGGGGCGAAACTGCCAAAGGCGGCACGCCTCTGCGCGCCTATTTTATTTTGTGTTCGGAATTACTGTAAGCCAACGATCCATCTGAGAATATCCGCAGCGTCAAAGGAGTTTACTGTGCCGTCAAGGTTATAATCTGCCATTTCGGGGTTCTTGCTCTTTTCCAGACCTACGATATCTCTCAGTATCGCCGAAGCGTCGAACGAATTCACAACGCCGTCGTTGTTAACATCGCCCAAGAGAGCGCTAACCGTGTCCAGCATAATGACGTAATTGCCGCTGTCATTAATGTCTGTCAAAACAGCTTTTCCGTTTACGCCGATTTTTACATTGCCAACGTAAACAAGCTTGCCGTCTTCGTATCTGTATACATTTGCATACTCTCCGGAATGCTGCCTTCCGAATGTAAATTCATAGGTTTTGGGAATGCCCGTACCGTCTGCCGTAAACTTAATTCCCAAAACACCGTTTATGTCAGTTAACTGGCTGTTATTGTCCTTATCAACGGAAAAATCGCATTTTGCGGGATCTGTGATATTCGCGCCGTCGATAAGGCACTTGAAGTTACTGTCAATCTGGAAATATGCCTTGCTGTCGGAATCAGCCAGCGCCTTGATCACGAACTCGGGCACCTCGGTCAGACCGTTAAGATCTATCACGAAGCTGCTGTCGGCGTCTGAGTTGGCGAGAATATTGGCGATCTCATTCCACGTTTTTCTTACTCCGTTGAGAGAAGGAAGCTGATTAGCGGAAGTAATTGACGACGGAGGATTGGTGGTGCCGGTGGATTTCTTGCTGACATTTATATTCAGCTCGGTGCTTACGCCGCCATAGGTGATTTTAACCTTGTCGGTGCTTGTAGTGAGCGCGGCTGGTGCGTCGAATGTGAAGTCATTCGGTGAGTTATCGTAAGCCGCTTCGTCGGTGGTGCCGTTGTTGTATTTCAGCGTTAATACAAGCCCGCTCGGGTCAAACGTGTTGCCCTCAATGTAAGATGTCTTGGGCGCTGTCTTTACCGCAATGCCGGCAAGC
>CAMEPN010000331.1 GCA_945931735.1 uncultured Clostridia bacterium | reverse complement strand
CCGAAAAAATGGACGGGCTTGTTGAGTTCATTGAAAACGACCCTGCGTTTCGCGGCGTGCAGTGGGTGCGCTCGGCGCCTATGTTTTACGAGTGTCTTCCCGAGGGGATCGACAAGGCGGAGGGTTATCGGCAGCTTATCCGAGTTATCGGCGCGGAGGACAGGTTCACCGTTGCTGTGGGCGATTTCATGAACGACACGCACATGATACAGAACGCCGACCTCGGCGCGGCGGTGGCGAGCGCGCAGCCGTCCGTTAAAGCGGCGGCGGATATTATCGTCTGCGACAACAACAGCGGCGCTATTTCTGAGATAATCGACTATATCGAAAGGCTGTGACATATGAAAAAGTCAGTTCGCGGGCTGATCATTACCGGTATCATACTGCTGTGCCTGCCGCTTGTGCTGATTGTACTGCTCATATTATGGGAGATTTTCTGCGTGACGGTCAACAACATCAGCGGAGTGTGTCAGACCGTGGGTGTGATGAATGGTTACAGCAACAGCGCGGACATTGAAGTCCTCGATAATGTAACGTTTGTCGGCAACACTTCCGGTACGGGCAATCACACCGAGGCGCGGTCGACGGTGCTGGTTCGGGCGAAAGATATCAACGAGCTTGAATACCGAACGAACGGCGACAAATATCAGATCACCTCGCTTTCCGAGAAGATCCCCGAGTATAAGCTTGACCGTTGGGACAGGGAGCTTGAGATGCCGTATGAGAACGAGGACTGCTATGTCGTGGAGGTATACGGCGAGGTGCCGTTCCCGAACAGCATTATGGGGCATTGAAGCGCGGAGAAACAGCATATTCGGCGGGAAACCGCTTGATATAACAGAAAAAAAGAGCGAAAAGCTCATAAAACCATAGGAGGTCTATAATGGACGATAAACTGAAAAAGCAGCTTGAAATAGCTGCGACAAAGGTCAGAATGGGCGTTATCGAGGGCGTTTACAACGCTAAGGCGGGTCACCCGGGCGGTTCCCTCTCCATCGCTGACACACTGACATACCTTTATATGCACCGCATGAATGTTGATCCCTCTGACCCCGAATCCCCCACGCGCGACAGGCTGGTGCTTTCCAAGGGTCACACTGCTCCCGCGCTGTATGCTGTTCTTGCGCAGAGAGGATTTTTCCCTGTTGAGGAGCTAAAGACCCTCCGTAAGATCGGCTCGCGTTTACAGGGTCACCCTGTCCGCAGCAAGACGCCCGGCGTTGACATGAGCACAGGCTCGCTCGGTCAGGGTATTTCCGCTGCGTGCGGCATGGCGCTTTCGGGCAAGATATCCTGCGATGCATACAAGGTTTACGCTATCCTCGGCGACGGCGAGATACAGGAGGGGCAGGTTTGGGAGGCTGCGATGTTCGCGGCTCACTACAAGCTGGACAACCTCGTTGCGGTCGTTGACAACAACGGGCTTCAGATCGACGGAAAGGTTTCCGACGTAATGTCCCCGTACCCCATCGACCGGAAGTTCGAGGAGTTCGGCTGGCACGTTATCAATATCAACGGTCACGACTTTAACGAGATCGAAAAGGCGTTCAACGAGGCTGAAACCGTTACAGGCAAGCCCACTGTTATCATTCAGAAGTCCGTCAAGGGCAAGGGCGTTTCCTTCATGGAAAATCAGGTCGGCTGGCACGGCAAGGCTCCGAACGACGAGGAGTACGCAAAGGCTATGGAAGAACTCAAGGCGCACCTTGCGGAGCTTGAGGCTTAATTACGATATCAACCGAAAGGAATAAATATATTATGGAAAAGAAAGCAACCCGTGACAGCTACGGCGAGGCGCTTGTAATGCTCGCCGAAAAGCGTCCCGATTTAGTCGTACTGGACGCTGACCTTGCGGCGGCGACCAAGACAGGAATTTTCAAGAAGGCATATCCCGAAAAGCATTTCGACTGCGGCATCGCAGAGGCAAACATGATGGGCGTTGCGGCAGGCATCGCGACCACAGGCAAACTCGTTTTCGCAAGCTCGTTCGCAATGTTCGCGGCGGGAAGAGCGTTTGAAGTTGTCCGTAACTCTATCGGCTACCCCCACCTCAACGTTAAGATAGGCGCAACCCACGCGGGTATCTCCGTTGGCGAGGACGGCGCGACGCACCAGTGCAACGAGGACATCGCGCTTATGCGCACTATCCCCGGAATGACCGTAATCAACCCCGCGGACGATGTTGAAGCAAAGGCTGCCGTGCTTGCTATGGCTGATTTTGAAGGTCCGACATATATGCGTTTCGGCAGACTTGCTGCCCCTATCTTCAACGACGCGGCAACATACAAGTTCGAGCTTGGAAAGGGCGTTCAGCTCAAGGACGGCAATGACATTACGATCATCGCAACGGGTCTTATGGTATCCGAAGCGCTCGACGCGGCAAAGGCTCTCGGCGAGCAGGGTATCAATGCACGCGTGATAAATATTCACACCATCAAGCCCATCGACCGCGACATAATTATCAAGGCGGCAAAGGAAACCGGCAAGATAATCACCGTTGAGGAGCACAGCGTTATTGGCGGTCTTGGTTCTGCGGTTGCCGACGTGGTTACGGAGGAATGCCCCGTTCCCGTTATCAAGATCGGCGTAAAGGACGTGTTCGGTCACAGCGGCCCCGCAGTCGACCTGCTCAAGGAGTTTGGTCTTTGCGCGGAGAATATCGCTGCGACAGCGAAGTCCGTTCTCGGCAAGTAATAGACAGATAAATTCATTAAGCCCCGTCAGAAACGACGGGGCTTTTTATGCAAAAAAAACACGGTACCGCATACGCGATACCGTCAGCTTGTCGAAAAAGCCAATTCTGCCCGCGAAGCGGGCATTTGAAATCCGTTTTTTGCCCCAGCTCTGCCGGGGCAA
>CAMEPN010000330.1 GCA_945931735.1 uncultured Clostridia bacterium | reverse complement strand
TTCCCGATGACGGCTTCCTCGACGCGCTGAACGGCTCTGCGGCAGGAGATTGGAACGATGAAGATTAAGTCTGTGTTCAAGTTCCGCCCGTTCTCAAAGAAGCAGCGGCAGGTTCTGAACTGGTGGCTCGGCGGTTCCCCCGTAAAGGACGCGAACGGCATTATCGCCGACGGCGCGATCCGTTCGGGAAAGTCCGTTGCAATGTCGCTTGGTTTTTCGCTGTGGGCTATGACGGAGTTCAGCGCCTGCAATTTTGCTATGTGCGGCAAGACAATCGGGTCATTTCGCCGTAATGTGCTGTTCTGGCTGAAAATGATGTTGCAGTCACGCGGGTATTCAGTCACCGAATACAGGACGGAAAACCTCGTTATCGTGCGGCGCGGCGGGACGGAAAATTACTTTTACATCTTCGGCGGCAAGGACGAGCGTTCCCAAGACCTCATACAAGGCATTACCCTCGCGGGCGTGTTCTTCGATGAGGTCGCGCTCATGCCGGAGAGCTTCGTTCAACAGGCGACGGGTCGCTGTTCCGTCGCAGGGTCAAAGTTCTGGTTCAATTGCAACCCCGCAAGCCCGGCGCATTGGTTCAAGCGGGAATGGATAGACAAGCGCAGCGAGAAGCGCCTGCTGTACCTTCACTTCACAATGGACGATAACCTGTCCCTGTCGGAAGAAATAAAGCAGCGTTACCGCGAGATGTACAGCGGCGTGTTTTTCAATCGCTATATCCTCGGCAAATGGACAGCCGCCGAGGGCGTTATCTACCGCGATTTTGCCGACAACCCCGAGAGGTTCATTCTGGACGAGCCGCCAAGCGATATCATATTCGGCAGCATGGGGCTTGATTTCGGCGGGAACGGCTCGGCGCACGCGGCTGTTCTGGTGGGATTTACGCGGGGCTTCCGCAGTATTGTGGTGCTTGACGAGTATTACCGCAAAGAGGTAATAGCGCCGACGGAGCTGACGGACGACGTGTGCGGGTTTGTCACCCGGTGCAAGTCGGAATGCAATACCGCCGACATTTACTGCGACAGCGCGGAAACCACGCTCATCAGCGGTATAAGAACGGCGGTCGGCGAACGCCGGATACCCGTTGATGTTCACAATGCCCGCAAGGGCGCGGTGCTTGACCGTATACGCTTTTTCAGCATGATGATGGCGCAGGGGCGGTTTTTTATCCTGCGGCGGTGCAAGCATACGATAGAAGCGCTTTCCGAAGCGGTGTGGGACAGCAAACACCCGGAGCGGGACGTTCGACTTGACGACGGCACAACGAACATAGACAGCCTTGACGCGCTGGAATACGCGGCGGAGCCTTACATGAAGGAGATGATAGAAATTTGGATATCAACGAAATAGCGCAGCAGTTCGGCGTTTCCGTCAGCGGGAGCGCCTATTATTCCGACTGTATAGCCCAGTGGCGGGACGTTTACGAAAACCGCCCGAAATGGAAAACCGCCAAGAAAGGCGGGCTGTTCTCCCACGGTGACAGACCGCTCCTGCGGCTGAACATGGCAAAGGTGCTGTGCGACAGCATGTCGGCACTGACCTTCGCGGAGCAGTGCGAGATAACGCTTGACAACGCGGAATATCAGCAGTACATCAACGACGCGCTGAACGCGAACGGCTTCTGGAAACATCTTCCCGAGCTGCTGTGCTCGGCTTACGCGCTCGGCGGGTGCGTGCTGAAATGCTACCTTGAGGACGGAAAGCCGAAAATCGACTACATTATCGCGGACAGGTTCGTTCCCGTTCGGTGGGACGGGCGCGGGATAAGCGAGGGCATTTTCATCAGCACGACGACCCGCGGCAGCGACTTCTTTCATCTGCTGGAATATAACGGCAGCGGGAGCCCCGCAGGCGGCAGGCAATCGCAGTTCAAGCTGTTCAAAAGCTCCGGCGAAAATGATCTCGGGAACGAGGTCGGGCTTTCGGAGCTGTACCCCGAATTGACGCCGACGGTTGAATATCCCGACAATACGCCGATGTTCGCGTATTTCAAGCCGTTCGTCAGCAACAACGAGGAATACGACACGCCGCTCGGAATGTCGGTGTATGCAAACTGCCTTGACACGCTGAAAGCGCTTGACACTATTTTCGACAGCTTCATGCGGGAGTTTGTTCTCGGCAAGAAGCGGATAATTGTCCCGTCGAGCTGCATTCGGACGATAGTTGACCCAAATTCGGGCGAGCCGATCCGCTATTTCGACAGCGACGACGAGGCTTTTGTCGCCCTCAAGAACGAGGACGGGAACGACGTAAAGATAACCGACAACACGACCGAGCTGCGCGTTGAGCAGCACATCAGCGCGATAAACGCCTACCTCAATATCCTGTGTATGCAGACGGGGCTTTCGGCGGGAACATTCAGCTTTGACGTTCAGCAGGGCATGAAAACCGCGACGGAGATAATATCGCAGGAGAGCAAGACCGCCCGCACCGTCAAGAACAACAAGAACCTCCTCACCGAGGCTATCGAGGGCGTAGTTCACGCTCTGATCGTTCTGGGGAGAATGTCGGGCGCGCTTTCCGAGCGGGAATACACGGTCACGATAGGCTGGCACGACAACGTTATCGTCGACGAGAACACGCTTATTGACAACACCATAAAGCTTTATTTGGCGGGGCTTATCTCCCGCGAGTGGGCTATCATGGACATTTACAAATGCGACCCGCGGACTGCAAAAGATGAGGCGGAGCGCATTAAGCAGGAGTCTGCTGTCGGCGGCAGCGTGATGGATTTTTTCGGGAGTGATGAAGCATGACCGCGCTTGACGCGCTGAACCTCGCCGCTCCGCTCGCCGATACATACAACAGCGTTGAGCAGCGGCTTCTCGTATCGATAGCGCGGCAGCTCT
>CAMEPN010000329.1 GCA_945931735.1 uncultured Clostridia bacterium | reverse complement strand
GAGCGAGATCCCCTGCGCAGCCGCCAACGGCCGCGCACCCGAGATGATAAAGGCTTTTAAGGACGGCGGAAAGAAGCCTATCGCCCGCATACAGGTAGAAGAGGGCAGCGGTATCAATTTCGCGGTACAGTGCCGCCACTGCGTCGCTCACCCCTGCGTTAAGGGCTGTATCACAGGCGCGCTTTCCGTAAAGGACGGCGTTATCGTCTGCGACGAGGAGCGCTGCGTCGGCTGCTACACCTGCGTGCTGTCATGTCCTTTCGGCGCGATCGTCATCGACGACGAGGGGCACAAGATACGCAAGTGCGACCTCTGCCTTTCTAACGGAAACGGCGAGCCTGCCTGCGTAAAGGGCTGCCCCAACAAGGCTATCGTTTACGAAGAAAGATGAGGTGACGGGATATGAACTACGTTATTATTGGAAACTCCGCGGCTGCTGTCGGGACAATTTCGGGTATCCGCGAGATCGACAAGACGGGGAAGATCACCGTTATCTCCGACGAAAAATACCACACCTACTCCCGCCCGCTCATCTCCTACTGGCTGATGGGCAAGGTGAGCGACAAGAACATCTTCTACCGCGAGCCTGATTTCTACGAGAAGAACGGCGTTGAAACCGTTTTCGGGCACAAGGTAACGAAGATAGACGCGGCGGTAAAGAAAGTTGTCCTCGACGACGGAAGCTCTATTGGGTACGACAAGCTTATGGTCGCGACAGGCTCCAAGCCGTTCGTCCCCCCGATGAACGGGCTTGACAAGGTGAATTACCACACGTTCATGACCTACGACAGCGTAAAGGCTATCAAGGCGGAGGTGCGCGAGGGCATGAAGGTGCTTATCATCGGCGCGGGTCTTATCGGACTTAAGGCTGCCGAGGCACTCAACGAATACAAGGCTCAGATAACCGTCGTTGATCTGGCGGACAGGATACTCCCCTCAATACTTGACGCGAGAGCTGGCGCGAAGATGCAGAAGCACATCGAGAGCAAGGGCACGCGCTTTATCCTCGGTACGTCCGTCGACGAGTTTTCCGAGCATTCCGCAAAGCTGAAAAACGGCATGAACGTTGACTTCGATATGCTGATAATAGCGGTCGGCGTACGCCCGAACACCGAGCTTGTTTCCGACGCGGGCGGAAAGGTCGAGCGCGGAATTATCTGCGACCTGACCCAGAAAACGACGCTTGACGACGTATATGCCGCGGGCGACTGCACCGTGAGCTACGACGCCTCCTCCGACACCGAGAAGATACTCGCGCTGCTTCCGAATGCGTTTATGCAGGGCGAGGTCGCGGGCAAGAACATGGCGGGGCAGGAAACCTATTATGTCAACGCTATCCCGATGAACGCTATCGGCTTCTTCGGACTTCACATAATCACCGCGGGCAGCTACGACGGCGAGGAATATGTTGAGGAAACGGAGAATACTTATAAAAAGCTGGTATTCAGAGAGGGAAAGCTCAAGGGCTTTATCCTAATGGGCGACGTAAAGCGCGCGGGCATTTACACCTCGATGATAAAGGAGCAGATAGACCTGTCGGACGTAGATATCGAGCTGCTTAAGGAAAAGCCGCAGATGATGATGTTCGGCAAGGCAAGACGGGAAGAGAAGCTGGGAGGAATTATAAGAGGAAAATTGACGCAAAGGGCATAGGCTACTCCGAGCTTAATAAAATGATAAAGGAAAGCTCCGAGGAGAGGTTCGAGCTTGAAAATGTCCTCGGTCAGAGATATATCGGCGCGGGAATGTCCGGCAAGGAGATACTTGTAAACGGAACTCCCGGCAACGCGCTCGGCGCATATCTCAACGGCTCCAAAATAATCGTCCACGGCAACGCGCAGGACGCTATCGGCGACACGATGAACGATGGCGCGATAATCGTCCACGGAAACTGCGGCGACACGACGGGCTATGCTATGCGCTCCGGCGAGATATACGTCGAGGGCAACGCAGGCTACCGCGTCGGCATTCACATGAAGAGCTACAAGGAGATGTTCCCGACAATTATAATCGGCGGCAAGGTCGGCGATTTCCTCGGGGAATATCAGGCGGGCGGAATAATCGTTGTGCTCGGTCTGGGCGCGGAGGGCTGCCCCGTGGGGCATTTCTGCGGCACCGGTATGCACGGCGGCGAAATGTACATCAGAAGCGAAACGGCTCCCGTGGGGCTTCCCGTGCAGGTTTGCTGCGCGGAGGCTACCGCAGAGGAAAAGGAGTCGATAAGACGCTATGTCGACCGCTTCGTTAAGCATTTCGGCGGCAATTCCGACGAGCTGCTCAGCTCCAAGTTCTACAAGCTGACGCCGAACTCCGCTTCTCCGTACAAGCAGCTTTATGTAAACAACTGATCCCAAAGCTTCGCGAAAACGCGGCAAAAAAATGGAGGCGCTTGCATGAAGATATTTATAAACGCCAGAAGCTCGGAGATATGCGACGGGATAGCCGCAGCGCTCGGCGAGCTTAACGCCGAGGTGACCTCCTGCCTCACTGACGAGGAGGCTTCGTCTGCCGACATGAGCGGCTACGACGTGGTGATAATCTCTACGCCGCTGCGCAGCGAGTTCGGGCTGAATTACGCCGCGGAGCTTTACAAAAAAACAAACGCCTGTATAATTATCCTTGCGAAAATGGATATCGCGGACGACGTTCAGAACCGCATAAAATTCACGGGGGCGTTCGTCCTCGGCAGACCGTTCACCAAGAGCACGCTGGTGCAGACCGTGCGGCTCGCGGTTGTCGCGCGGGAGAATATGCACCGTCTTGAACAGGAAAAGACCGAGCTGTCTAAGCAGCTTGACGACGTAAAGGTGATAGACCGCGCGAAATGCTGCCTTATCGAGTACCTCAACCTCACGGAAAAGCAG
>CAMEPN010000328.1 GCA_945931735.1 uncultured Clostridia bacterium | reverse complement strand
ACCGCCGCGGAGCGGCGAACATATATTTCAAGGTTCGCTCAGCCGTCCGAATCTACGATTCGGAAAACGGCGTGCGGTTCTTATAGTATAACGATATGAATATGAAATGGCCGTCACACGATCCCATTCCCAAAATCACTTTTTGTCAGCGTCCGCAATCCCCTGCTTCCCGTCAAATATCTCCCCCTCGAGCCTGAAAATATCGTCAATGGGTATTCTCCTGCCGTCCTGCATAACCAGCATTCTTTCGTACTCGTCGAGCCATTTGAAATTCCCGCTGACGGTCACATACGCGCCGCCGAATTTCCGTTCGTCGGGGACAAAATACTCCACCGTTATCTCGGGGTACTTATATTCCCACTCGGACAGTATCCGCATACGCTCATTAAGCGCCGAAATCATATCCTCGTCGCGTTCTTTTCGGCTGTCGGTCAGACGGGCGGTTTCCGACACCGCCGCGTCGTATCCCGTGAGCGCGGCAAACGGAGAAAACTGCGCCGCGCGTTCGGTCATTGTCATGGGCTTATGCTTCTTCGATACGGGTCGGGGAAGCCCTATTATTTCGTCGTATCTGTGTTCATCGCCGCACAAGCTTATCCCTCCTATGCCTTATGTCCGCCGACCTGTCCGTTGCGCTCGACGGTGGTTGCTCCCTCGACAAAATTCATTCCCTTGAGGATAGCGTTCTTGCCGTATTTTTTCTTTATTCCGAGGACAGCCCTCTGCATATTCTTCTCGCGCTCAAGCTTTTCGGCTTGTTCCTCTTCCCTGCGCTCATTTTCTTCAATATCGGTGAACAGGTCGAGCTGCACTGCGGTATCTTCGCTTGCGCTGCTTTCGGGGACAACGTGATTAGCAACAACATATATTCTTCGTACAAGCAGCTTATCATCGACTATCCTGTCATAAAGCTCCGTCACCTTTTCCATGATAAGCTTTGCGGACGAGGTTTGACGTCCGAGATTTATCGAGCCGTGCGCCGATTTGGGTATTTTCCTGCCGTATGAGTCGCAGGTAAATTCCCCGCCGTAATTTTCCGCTCCCTGCGTATCATATCCGACAGCGAGCACCATCTGGTCGGCGGCAAGCCCCTTGCTCACAAGGTCGAGCGCGAGCAAGTCGGTCATTTCGCGGACAATGAGCCTGCCCTTTTCAAAGTCATACGGCTGCTGCAAGACCTGCCCCGAGCTTATGCTGCTGCTCTGCGGCTTGTATGCCTTTATGTCGGCAATTGTGCACGGCTCATAACCCCATGCGTGGTCGATCAGCAGCTCGGCGTTCACCCCGAACATTTTGTACAGCGCGTCCTCGTCCCGCAGGGAAAGCTCCGCGATATCCCCCATTGTAAAGATATACCTGTCCTCAAGCCGCTTCGCAATGCCCCTGCCGACTCTCCAGAAATCGGTCAGCGGTCGGTGGTTCCAGAGCTGCTTTCGGTAGGACATCTCGTCAAGCTCGGCGATACGCACCCCGTCCTCATCGGCGGGCATTTTTTTCGCAACGATATCCATTGCGACCTTGCAGAGATACATATTCGTCCCTATTCCTGCCGTGGCGGTTATCCCCGTTTTGTCAAGCACGTCCTTTATCATCGTCATCGCAAGCTCGCGGGCGGTCATTTTATATGTTTGCAGATATGCCGTAGCGTCGATGAATACCTCGTCGATAGAATAAACGTGTATATCCTCGGGCGCGACATATTTCAGATATATCCGATAAATCGCCGCGCTGACCTCCATATAATGCGACATCTGCGGCGGCGCGATAACAAAATCTATCTCAAGCGAATGGTCGCCTTGCAGCTCGGGCAGATAATACGACTTCCCCGAAAACGCTCTGTTTGGCGCGCCGTTAAGCCGATTTCTGTTCTCGTCTGATACTTTTTGCAGCACTTCAAAAAGGCGCGGTCTGCCCGGTATACCGAGGGATTTCAGCGCGGGAGAAACTGCAAGGCATATTGTTTTGTCGGTTCGTCTCTCGTCCGCCACGACAAGATTTGCTGTCAGCGGGTCAAGCCCCCTTTCAACGCACTCAACGCTGGCGTAAAAGGATTTCAGGTCTATTGCAATATACTGCTTCTCCGCCATCGTTATCCCTCCCTTTAATATTGCTGTACAGTTTAGTATACCATATATGCCGCGGTGTATCAAGGCGGTTTTCGGGACATTTTTCCGTAAAAATACTCCGTCAGTAAACGGGCATTTTCCGCCGATATTCGGAAGGGGAGCATCCTGTTTTCTCATGGAAAAGCCTGCTGAAATACAGCATATCCGAATAACCCACGGCGGCGGCGACCTCGCCTATCGGGATAAGCGTGCTGCGAAGCAATCGGCACGCCTCCGTCATGCGAAGTCCCGTGTGGTACTGCTGCATGGTGCAGCCCTTTTCGCGCTTGAAAACCGAGGCAAGGTATTTATAGCTCAGGTAAAACGCTCCCGACACCGCTTCCGCGGAGAACGGCTCGTCGCGGTGTTCCGAAAGATAGCCGCATATCCTGTCGGAAAGGGACAGCTGCTTTTCGGCAGCCTCCGCAAGGGCAAGCCCCGACAGCAGCTCGAAAAATCTGCCGTTCATATACCATTGCTTGAGCCTGTCGTCCGAGCGGGAATATTCCGCGAAACGAAACAGCTCCCGCTCAAACTCCGAGCCGCTCAGCCCCTTGATGTACTTCGGGAGCGTGACGCTGCTCCTCATCGGAGAATACGGGGGCAGCGGCTTATCCCCGGAAAACAGCGGATAATCCCCTGACGAGGTCAGGAAATGCGCAAAAAACCAGCTTGTCCCCTTGGGTATCTCGTATTTTCCGTAATGCCTTACCCCCGCTTTAAGGAACAGCAGCTCCCCCGCCCTTACCGCATAGTCGACCTCG
>CAMEPN010000327.1 GCA_945931735.1 uncultured Clostridia bacterium | reverse complement strand
TCGTTATATGATGATTCCTTCGCCATTAAAAATTAACACATCCTGTTTTCGCATAGCAAGCGATTATAATTAACAATACATATATAGTATATCATAATCGCACATAAATTTCAAGTGCCGCCGAAAAAAATAACGCTGTGCCGCGGCAGATATCACAAAATACTTGACAACGCAGAAAAAATGTGATATAATTGCGCCATCAATTATGATTTGAGGTGAGAAGATGCGGAATTTATCCTGCTGAAAAATCGCATATTGCGGCATTCGCCAAAAGGGATAGCTATGCCCTTTTCGGCGGCGTGTTCGGATATGCGGGCAGGAAATGCTCCGCTCTTTTCATGGATAAATATTGCTTATCGGCGGCTTGCTCTGCGCCGATAGAGTTTTTCCGTGTCAAAAGATGACCGTGGGTCTTTCCTGCGGTCTTATTTTTTTGAACACGGAGGTATTTTTATGTCATTGATAAGCATTTCAGACCTGACTTTCGGATACGACGGAAGCACGGAAAACGTATTTGAGAACGTGTCGCTCAATCTCGACACGTCATGGCGGCTCGGGCTGACAGGTAGAAACGGCAGGGGCAAGACAACGCTCCTGCGGCTGCTCGCGGGGGAGCTTGAGTACCGCGGGAAAATATCGGCGGGCGTTGGGTTTGAGTATTTCCCCTACAACGCGGACGAGGACGCGCTCGTGATGGATATTATCCGCGAAAAAGCGCCCTCTGCGCAGGACTGGGAGATCTCGCGGGAAATATCGCTGCTCGAAGCGGAGGAGGATATCCTGTGGCGGCAGTTCGGGACGCTGTCGGGCGGCGAGCAGACCAAGGCGCTGCTGGCGGCGCTGTTCCTGCGCGAAAACAGCTTCCTGCTCATCGACGAGCCGACCAACCACCTCGACCTGCACGCAAGAGAAGTCCTCGGCAGATACCTAGGCAAAAAATCGGGATTCATTCTCGTGTCGCACGACAGGGCGTTCCTTGACGAAGCGGTCGACCATATCCTCGTGATAAACAGGCATAACATCGAGCTGCAAAGCGGAAATTTCTCCTCGTGGTACCAAAACAAGCTCGACCGCGACAACTTCGAGCGCGCCGAAAATGAGAAGCTGAAGCGTGAGATAAAGCAGCTCGAAGCCGCAGCAGACAAGGCTGCGCGCCATTCCGAGAAGATCGCCGCGACAAAAATAGGGTTTGACCCCGTTAAAACGGAAAAGTCGCTGACCCGACGCCCGTCCGTCGCGAAAAAGGCGCAGAAGCTCATGAACCGTGCGAAGAGCATGGAAGCAAGAGTGGAGCGTGATATCGAGGCGAAATCGGCGCTTTTGAAGAACATCGACGCTGCCGACGAGCTAAAGCTGTCGCCGCTGAGGTATCACAGCGAGGTGCTCGCGCGGGGAGAAAGGATAAGCCTTTCGCTCGGGGACAGGACGCTGTTCGGCGGGCTGAGCTTCGAGATAAAACGCGGGGAGCGCGTCGCGCTGTGCGGACAGAACGGCTGCGGGAAAACAACGCTCATTCGTATGCTCACGGGGCAGCTTTCGCCCGACAGCGGCACCGTCACGCTTTCGAGCGGAGTCATTCTGTCGGTGGTGTCGCAGACCGACGCGGAGGTTCACGGGACGCTTGTCGATTATGCAGAGGAACATGGGCTTGACGTGAGCCTTTTCCTCGCGATACTGCGGAAGCTCGACCTGCCCAGGGAGCTGTTCAGCCGCACGACAGATGGTTACAGCGCGGGTCAGCGCAAGAAAGTCATGCTCGCCCGGAGTTTATCGGAGCGCGCTCACCTATATATCTGGGACGAGCCGCTGAATTATATTGACGTCATTTCGCGAATGCAGATAGAACGCCTGCTGACCTCGTCGGATATTACTATGATATTCACTGAGCACGATAAGGATTTCACGGAAAAGGCGGCGACAAGGCGCATCGAGCTGAAATAAAAAATACCGGCAGGCATTGAAACGACCTGCCGGTATTGTTCTGAAAAGCGACTATCAGAAGATATCCTTTTTCTTTTTGATATGCCGACGAATAAGCACGAAAATGATTATCCCTATGCATATCAGCAGGAATATGGGCACGATAAGCCTGTTTGTGCTCTCCTCCTCGGCGGATTTCATCTCCGTCCATAGGTTCTGCATCTCGCGTCCCGCTTCGTCGGACAGATTTACGAAAACGGAGGTGTTCTCGGCGATAAATTCCTCGTCGGGATAGGAAACGGGATTTTCCCTTACCTCATCGTCCAGCATTTCAAACGCGGCGGAATGCGGCGTCGAATAGCAGATGTAGTCGATATTCGCGTATGCGATATCCGGCTCGCACATGAAGTTGATATACATTTCGGCGGCTTCCTTGTTCTTCGCGCAGGTAGGAATGCACATTGCGTCGATAAAAAGATTTGTGCCGCTCTTCGGAACAACAAATTCAAGCGCGTCGTTATCCTCGAGGATAGTCAGCGCGTCGCCCGCGTAATACGGGGCTATCAGCGCCTCGCCCGCGGTCATCTTGTCGAACACCTCGTCCATTACATACGCCTGCACGACCTTTTTCTGCTCGGTAAGCAGCTCTGCCGCCGCATTCAGCTCGTCGCTGTCCTCGGTGTTGATCGAATACCCAAGCGCTATCTCTGCAATGGCGAATGCGTCACGCGGGTTGTCGAACATCAGTATCTGGTCGGCATAATCCGCATTCCAGAGGAGATCCCAGTCAACGTCCTCGCTGTTAATATCGACAACGGTCGCGTCGTAAATGATCCCGACCGTCCCCCATGTGTACGGGACGGAATATTCGTTCGTCGGGTCGTAAGCCTGATTTCTGAAATTATCCATTATATAGGAAAAGTTGGGTATGTTGTCAAAATCAAGCTTCTGTATCA
>CAMEPN010000326.1 GCA_945931735.1 uncultured Clostridia bacterium | reverse complement strand
TCCCACTATGCCGAGCACCGCAAGAACAACATTGATGAGCAGCGCAACGATGAGTATTTTTATCATCGGGTCGCCGAGGTTGCCCTTGAGTTTGTCCCAAAAGCTTTCTGACGCCTGCTCCGTCATGGAGTTGTCGCCGTATTTAGCCTTGCTTTCGGCAGCTTCCTTGTCTGTTAAGCCAAAATTCTTCATGTGATCCTACAACTTCCTTTCATAGGTAAGCTTTACGTCACGGACACCTCGCATATCAGACCGTTTTCTCTGTCTGTCATGCGGAACACCGCTCCGTCCTTGAGTTCGACAGCGCTGCCTTTCGGCACGAGCCGTCCCGACGGAGAGGTCATTCCCTCGGCGCCGTTGTTGACAAGCAGCCACATTCCGTTATACTTCGCGATGTACGCGCGCATATCGGTGCTTGCCTTTTCGTCGTTATGGACATTAGAGAATATGTGCCAGTCGAAAAGCGGCTTTCCGTCAAATGCAATGACCTCGCTTTTCTCTCTGAACACGCCCTTTTTGCCCCTCATCTCGCTCTTGAAGCCGAGTCTGATGATCTTGTCCGTAACCTTTGTTTTGCAGAAGGGGCAGACGGGACTGCTTTCGTCCCTGAGTATGAACCACTTTGCGCTGCACTGCGGGTTTTTGCAGGGTATCAGCCTTTCCCATGCGCGCAGCAGCTCGGTTTCCCACTCCATCGCCGCAGGTCGTTCCGCAGGGTCATGCAGACCGTCTACGAATGCGCGGAGAAAGAGCCTTTCAAGTCCCTTGGAAAGGGATTTTATTGTGACCTCCAAATCGGGAGGTCTGTTCGATGTATCATCGGGGTTTTCAATAAATGTCGCCATCGGCCCCATAGCAAGAAAATCGTCCTGCTCGGCGCTTTCGGCGCTGTATATCTTAGGCCCGACGAGCGGGTGCCTGAGAAACAGGTATTCGTATATCAGCACAGGGAGCGCGTGGAGGTCGGTTTGAACGCAGGGCAGGCAGCGTCTGCTGTCGTCCGCGTCAAGCTCCATGGTAGCGAGCACCTCGGGTGCAATGTATCCGCGCGTTCCTACAACCTCGGGCGCGTATTTGTTCGGAACAACGAGGGAGTCAATGTCAATGACCACAGCAGAACCGCTCTTCGGGTCGATAAGAACATTGTTGCATGAGAGGTCGGAATGAGCCAGTCCCGCCTGATGCATACGCCGTATCGTTCGGGACAGCCCTATCGCGGCGGTGAGCATTGTGCGGAAATCGCCAAGCTCCGCAGGGGCAAGAAACCGCCTGTTTCTCCCCGTGAACCAGTTGCTTTTTTTGTCCTTTCCTTTAAGAGAAAGCACCGACGAAGCGTCCGCTCCGAAAAAAAATCTCTGCGGATATGTCGGGCAGACAATGCCGAACTCGGGGCTGCGGACGATCGCCACAGGCCAGCAGAAACGGCTTCGGAAATACTCGGCGGTTTTCTCCGTGTTTCCGAGCGCACCTCCGTCCTGCTCCGAAAGCGTGGGGTTATAAATGCCCACGATAGAACGGATACGATCCTGCATACGCGGGTTGCGCGCGTCAGCGGGATTGTTGAAGAACTGCACCGCGTACTTTTTGTCGGGCGTGAAAAAAGTATGTTTCATTCCGCCCCTCGGAGCGTTCGCGTCGAACACATATTCGATCGTATCTCCGCCCTCAAGCACGGCGGTCAGTATTTCGCCGCTGTTCATTTTATATTATAACCTTTCAGATGTCAGTTATGTTATCCGTCCGCGTCATATAAGGCGCACTGCGACAAGCGTCCTGTCGTCGAAGCTGCCGCGCTCGTTGTAATTGTCGAGCCATACCCGCAGCCGCTCCTCGGGAGTGTCGCCGATATTCATACGGAACGCCTCGAGCGAGTGACACTTCAGCGCGCCGCGTTTGTCCCACAGCGCGTCTGCCGCAGCGTCGGAGCCGTCCGAAATGAGCTGCTTCGCATATTGAAGCGCAACGCTCTGCTGACTGAGCGAAACGGAGCGATAGCGTATAGGCGCGGGATCCTCCGCCGAGGTACATTCTCCCTCCATAGGGAGTATGCCATTTAGGCAAAGGTCAAGATACAGCCGCTTCATCATCGGCTGCGGAGGAAAATAATCGTCCGCCACGCCGTCCGTCATAAGGAATATCGTATCGGAAGAGCCGCGGCTGACGCGTGTCTTGCCGCCGATCACCTCCGGGCGGGTGTTCTTTTCGGAAAGAAAATCCGTTTCCCCCGAAAACGCGCCGCTGTCCGCTGTTCCCATGAGCTTAAGACAATGCTCGGCGTCCTTTGTGCTGTCGATCGCACAGATACAGCCGTCGCCGATCTGAACGCTCGCCATCAGCACCTGCCGCTCTCCGTTTATCGTCAGCGGTACGACAACCGCCGCCAGAAATGTCACGGAAAGATCGGACAGGACAGGCTCGCGCCCGAGCGCTTTTTTATAAACCTCATCGGTACTTAGCGACTTCTGCTTTTCTTCTAGCGCTGCGAAAGCCTGCCGCGCAGACTCCTGCACAAGTGCGGCAATACGCCCCGCGCCTGCCATGAAGTCATCACTGTTCATTTCAGCGCAGAGGGAAATTTTAAATCCGTCCTCCGAAAAATATTCGGCAAGCTCCTTTTTCATGAAACCGCAGGCAGTTTCGCAGGATATCCGCGAGCCTATGCGCGAAAGCGGCTTTGACCCCGCCCCGTCACAGACGACACAGACAACGAAATCGCCGTTTGCAGCCGTTTCAAAATAATCGTCGCAGTTTGTACCCTCGTGCTTATGCTTTTTACCGCGCACTCTTGCTCCTATGATCTCAAAGTTAGAGGCTGCTGTGTGCTTTGCATGAAACTCGTCGTGAAGCTCCCTGCACAAGTTTTCAAGCAACTCCACCCTCTTGGTC
>CAMEPN010000325.1 GCA_945931735.1 uncultured Clostridia bacterium | reverse complement strand
TCTGACGGCAGCTCTTCCGAAACCCCTGCGGCGGACGGAGAGTTCAAAATCGAGAAGCTCACCGTAGGCTCCGATATAGCTTATCCCCCCTTTGAATATTACGACACCGACGGAGTAACCCCTATCGGAGTTGACGTAGAGCTTGCGTATGCTCTCGGCGAAAAGCTCGGCTGCGAGGTAGAGATGATGAACACCGCATGGGACGGCATTTTCGCGGGTCTTTCCAAGGGCGATTACGATGTCGTTATCTCCGCAGTTACGATAACTCCCGAAAGACTGCTGGACTTCGACTTCTCCGACCCCTATATCGAGAACTACCAGTCCATCAACGTACTTTCCGACGGCTCCGTAAAGCCTGCGTCGCCCGCTGAGCTTGCAGGCCTTAAGGTAGGCTATCAGGAGGACACGACCTCCGATATTTACCTCACTGACTATATTGACAAGAACGGTATTGAGGTAGAAACATTCGAGTATGCGACAGTTATGAACGCATGGGACGACCTTGCCGCGGGCAGACTTGACGCAGTTATCTGCGACAGCACCGTTGCAACAAAGTATCTTGCAGAAAGCAAGTATGAGCAGACATGGAACCAGTCGAGCGAAGCGGACGCAGTTCCCGAGCAGTTCGGCGTATGCATGCCCAAGGACAGCCCCGAGCTTCAGGCGGCTATCAACAAGGCGCTTGCCGAGATAAAGGAAGACGGCACTCTCGACAAGATCTTCAGCACATATTTCTGATGATCTGCGAATAAATCAAATAATTAAGGGCTGAGCGGCGGTTGCCGTTCGGCCTTTTGTTTTGGGAAATGTTTTTTTGTTGAAAAAGTGCTTGACTAATTGGCTTTATCCATATAAAATATAATATAAAGAGAGCAATTTTTATCCGGAGGTTTCTATGACGATAATTGATTTAAGCGGAAAATGGGACGCATTCCTCGACGAAAACAAGGGCAGCGATATCCCGAAGCTGTTTGACAGCGAAATAAATCTCCCCGACACCACCTCGCACGCAAGGCTCGGAAAGCTTAACGCCGAAAAGAAATACGGCTGTTTGACCGACCTGTATAAATTCGAGGGCTATGCATGGTTCAGACGGCGCTTTACGTTGTCGGAGGAGCAGGCGCGTCACAATATCACGCTTCTTCTCGAGCGCACGAGAAAGGCCGCCGTTTATATCGACGGGAAAGAGATTGGGCATTTCTGCTCGCTCTGCGCGCCGCACCGCTACGAGCTTAACGGCATTTCCGCGGGAGAGCACGAGCTTATCGTCCGCGTCAACAACACCGACTATCCCACCGCCGGCGGTCATCTGACCTCACAGGACACTCAGACCAACTGGAACGGAATAACAGGCAAGCTTGAGATACAGTGTTACAGCGCATACCCTCGCTTCGTGTCGGTTTTCCCTGACATTAAGGAGAAAACGCTGCGCGTCTGCGCCGATATCGCGGGAACGCAGTCGGGCAGGGCAGAGCTTAAGGTGCTGGACGAGAACGGCGAATACGGCGCCACTTCCGCGGATTTTTCCGACGGAAAACTGGACTGCACAATGCAGCTTTCGGGAAATGTTCCGCTTTGGAGCGAGCATTGCCCTGCGCTGCTGCGCCTTGAAATAGACATTGACGGCGACAGCCGGCGTATAAACTTCGGTATGCGCGAGCTTAGAGCCGACGGGCTGAAATTCCGCATAAACGGGGACGAAACGTTCCTGCGCGGAAAGCATGACGGGCTTGTTTTCCCGCTGACGGGCTTCGCGCCGACCGACACGGCGAGCTGGATAAAGGTGTTTGAAACCGCAAAACGCTACGGGATAAACCACTACCGCTTTCACACCTGCTGCCCGCCCGAGGCGGCGTTCGAGGCGGCTGACCTTATGGGAATATATATGCAGCCCGAGCTGCCTTTCTGGGGAACAATACCCGAGGAGCTTAACGACGAGCACCGCTTCCTCCGCGAGGAGGGCTTCCGTATCCTCCGCGAATACGGCAGCCACGCGTCGTTCGTAATGATGTCAATGGGCAACGAGCTGTGGGGAAGTCAGCAGCGGCTGGACGAGATACTTTCGGGCTACAAGGCGGTCGCTCCCGACAAGCTTTATGTTCAGGGGTCAAACAATTTCCAGTTCGTTCCGTGTATTTTAGAGCACGACGACTTTTTCAGCGGCGTGCGATTTGACCGCGAGCGGCTTATTCGCGGCAGCTACGCCTCCTGCGACGCTCCGTTCGGGCATATCCAGACGGACGAGCCGAACAGCGTCCACAATTACGACCGCATGGTTATCCCCGAAACCGTCGGAGCAGGCTCCGAGGGCGGCGAGATAATGATACAGTACGGTACAGAAATGAAAAAGGTGAGCGCAAACTCCTCGGGCGCGATGATACCGAATGTTCCCGTCGTTTCCCACGAGGTCGGGCAGTATTATATCTACCCGAATTACGACGAGATCGCGAAATACACCGGCTCGCTGCGCCACGACACATACGAGGGCTACCGCGCGGCTGCGGAGGAAAAGGGGCTGCTGCCGCACTGGCGGGATTTCTTCCGCGCTTCGGGGGCATTGTCCGTCGCCTGCTACCGCGACGAGATAGAAACGGCGCTGCGCTCCGAAAAAATGGCGGGCTTCCAGCTTCTCGACTTGCAGGATTTCCCCGGGCAAGGGACCGCGACGGTCGGTATTCTTGACCCGTTTATGGACAGCAAGGGGCTTGTCGAGCCGAACGAGTGGCGGCATTTCTGCTCAAAAACGGTGGTTCTCGCCGAGCTTCCGAAATTCATTTACACAAGCGGAGAAAAGGTGACCTGCGGGCTGATGATATCCTCGACCGAGCCGCATTATTCCGCCTCCAAGATAAACTGGACTGTAACGCTTGACGGAAAGCCTGCTTCCG
>CAMEPN010000324.1 GCA_945931735.1 uncultured Clostridia bacterium | reverse complement strand
AACTGCCGCGCTATCCGATACGCAAGTTCGTATGTCAAACGGTCGTTGTCGTTGGGGTGAAACGAAATTGCTATCTTGTGCGCGAGTATCGTGTCGGACTTCCAATGGCTGTACGATCTGCCGTTCAGTTTGCGCGTGACAAGCACATTGTTCGCGAAATTATCTCGATCACAGCCGAGCGCATTGTAGAGGTGCGGCTCGGTCTTTTTTATTCCGTGCCGAATTTGGTCTGGGCGTTTCCCGAGAATGTAAGCCACAGCGGATTTCAATTGCCCAACTGCCTTGCAGGGCGAGAACTTGACATTCACGTTTCCGTATGCCATTCGCCTGCCTCCACAACATACATCTCCACAATCGGCTTATTCAGGAACGCTTCAAGGCTTTCCATTACGCTGTCATAGCGTTTCTGAATTGCGCGGAGAGAACTTCCCGCTTCGGGAAAACGCCCGCTGTTTGCGAGGAACGCAATCTGATTTATGTTCACGCCGACTTTCTGTAACTCGAAGAAAATAGCCTTGAGGGTGTTGTTGAATTGATAGATTTTCACATCTGATTTGTCGAGGACTTTCAGTAGAAATTCGGTTTTGTTTAGTCCGCTAGCTTTCTGCTTTTTGTTCCACCGCGCAAGCTCTTTTTCGGTGAGCCGAAACGAAAGCTGGTGCGAACGGACACGGTTGCTTTTGGTACTCATGTAGCTTGCTCCTTTCTGTGACTTAAGGCTGATTTCTGTGACCCGATTGGGGGTCTCGGGGGCGAAGCCCCTGAGCAGGTAGACCGACGGCGTCTAGCCGGAGGTACTACCTGCCTATCCCCACAACGCACCGGATTTGGCTAGACAAGCAAGCCCTCCGTTGTGGGGATTCGCGTCCCCGACGGCGGCAGGAACCTACGCCAAACGAGGTCGTGCAATCCGCCGTCGGTCGCTCACGGGCTATGGCTTAGGGGTGTTTTGTGTGACATCACGCTGATAGCACTATTGCTCAAAAGTGATGTACACAGCTTTAGGGCGGTTTCTACGGTGATTTCATTTCTGTGCAAAAGTGATTCCTTGATTGCTGAAAAAGAAATAGTTTATCCGTCAAGAAAGTCCCAGTCCACATTGTCGGTATTTTGTTCCGTTGGCTGTACAACGGGCTGAACGCCCGCAGTGCCTACCAGTTTCAGCAGATATGATGTCAGAAATGTCGGTAAGCCCTTTTCAAGTGTCTGTTCCAACGCTTCAACTATACGCTGAACGAACATTTCCTCGCGCTCACGGCTCTCGAAAAATGGGTCGTACTCCGCTCGTTCTTGCCGCTCAAAGTAATCGCACACCGCAAGAGTAATCGCATGGTTTACCGACTTGTATTTTGACTTGTCGAGGTTCTGCAAACACTCCCACGCGGCTCTCTGTTCGGGCTTGTCGAGATTAAAACGGAGCGTTGTGCTTTTGATTTTGCCCACGGCTCTCACCTCTGCTTCTGGAGCTTGTCCAGCGCAAGGGTTTCGTAGCCTTTCGCCGTTGCGCAAATATCCGAGATGATTGTATTGCGGTCGCTCGGCGGAACAAAATGCTTGAAAATACAGCTTCCTCCGCCGACAACATAGAGCCGCATAAGCTCGGGGTTGTACTCGTACTTTCGGAGCGTACCAAAAATTTCGGTGCAATAATCCTCTACCGCGTCTTTGATACAAGTGAGGTACTTCTCGCCAATATCCGCTTTGCCGTAGCGAATTACGCTCTCGATAATGCTCTCGTCAATTTTCGCGCCGAACCTGTCCATTACGGCGTTTGCGGCTCGGATAACGCATTGATTCACACCGAGCTTTTCCGTCCAGCACTTGCTTGCAACGGGTCGCGTATTGGTTATGTACATGATGTTCATTGTGCCGTTGCCGATGTCCGCGAGCATATTCACGCCGCGCATTTCGCCGAGTTTGTCGATAACGGCGGTGTACCCCTGCGGAAATACCGAACATCCGACAAAGCGTATTTTGTAGAGCTTGTCGTTGAACTCGAACTCCACGCGCTCGTTGCGTATAAGGTAGTTTGTGAAATCCTCGCGCTGTGTCTTTACCCAAGTAAGCGGAAGCCCTGCCGCAAGGTGAACTTCTGCCTCGGTAAGACCGGCACGCTTAAGTTCCTTTGCTACTCCCATGAGCGTGAGCAGGTAGTAATCACTGTCGCTTGCTTTGTCCGAAATGAATGCCTTGTGACCCTCGCCGCAGCTGTAATACATTCCGTCATAGCGGAGTATGTTCGAGCCGAATGTAGGTCGAGTCGTTGAAGCCACGATTCCCGTAGGAGTGACGGTGTTTGCGGTCTTGATGTTGCCGTAGCCGTGGTCTATGCCGATTACTTTGATGTTGTTAAGTGCTTTCATGTTTGTCCTCCTTAATGTCTGCCGCGCTTACAAGAGCAGGTTGTTCGAGCAGCTGCATGATGAGCTGCTCCGAAGTCTTGCGCGCGGACTGGTTGCTGTACGAGGTTACGATAAATCTTGTACCGCCGATGTCCTCCTCGTACTGTTCTCCAAGCTGGCGGTAAGTGTTTGCGTCTGCCATTCTTTTGTCCTCCGATTTCTGTATTTCGCCTTTCTGCCACCGCGGTGATTGTGCTTTCGGCGATATGTATATTCTACTCGAATTGCTCGGAAAACTCCTTGATGGAGGGTTGATGGGGTTTTGAGAAGTTTTATATAATAACTGATTTTGGGCATAGAAAAACGGCTCTATTGTGCGGGATAGAGCTGCTATGTATTTTTTCTTTTGAATATAGTGAATTTCACGATGCAAATCTTATGACATTGTATTACAGCAACGAAACGAAATTCGAACAAAATCATTACATCAGGTTCGGCAAGAAACCATTGACAAATGTCAAAAATTGTGATAAAATGATACATATAA
>CAMEPN010000323.1 GCA_945931735.1 uncultured Clostridia bacterium | reverse complement strand
TGTTGTAAAACAGGATATCGGTAAGCCCCGTTACGGCGTTCGTTATAAAGCCCGCGTCGGGACATTCAAACGCGATCTTCAGCGACTGCGCGCCGCTGATATCAATATTCGCTTCCTGCGGAAGAGAGCCGGGTTCTATCTTCTCTCTGAATAACTCGTTTTCGTCCGCATATACAATAATATATTGAGCGAGATTATCCGAGCCGTCCGTGCTGCCGTAAACAAAGCGCAGATTTGTAAAACCCTTGTCAGCTGCATTGAACATCAACACCGCGTTGCTTTTTGCGTCGGCAGTTATTCCCGAGGTGACGACCTCTCCGCCCATGCTGAAGCAGTCGTCCTCCCTCATGCTGTCGTTGTAGATACGCGCCGATATATAATCATAGGGCTGTATATTCTTGGGACACTCCGCATATGAAAGCTTCTGCGCGCTCCAGCCGAAATCGGGAGTGTACTGCGCGCCGTTGTAGAACACAACGTCCGTAAGCCCTGCCGAAGCGTCGGATATAAAGTCCGCGTCGGGACACTTTATCTCGATAGTCAGCTTTTTCGCGCCGCTTATCTCGATATCGCTTTCCTCGGAGAGAGCCAGCGGATCGATCTTTTTGCGGAATATCTCCTCATCGTCGGCATAAACAAGTATATACTGCGCAAGAGCGCCCGTCCCGTCAATATGCCCCGACTTGAAATGCAGCGTTGTATAGCCCTTACCGGAAATATTGAAAACGAATGCAGAGTCAGCCTTTCCGTTTGCGGTCAAGCCCGAGGTGTATTCCTCCCCACCCATACAGAACGAGCCGCTGTCGCCGCTGTATATGCTGAAACAGTTCTGATTATCGGGCGTTTGGAACGGCATTATGTCCTTCGGGAAAAATGCCGCAGCGGAGTTTTTCGATACATCTGCGGCTTCCGAAGCGTTCGACGGGATACTCTCCCCGTCGGAGAAAACGACCGACGAAACTCCCTGTCCGTCCTCCGCGCTCTCAGCCGTCTGACCGGAAGAGCATACCGGCTTCAGCAGAACAACAGCCAGCACTACCGCAAGCACAGCCGCGATTATCCATACGGGATTTGCCACCTTGAAAACAGGATTTTTTAAGGAGATGTTGTTGACATTGTTCGTGACATGGTTGGTCACGTTGACATTGTTTACCGCTCCGTCGGATATGTTAAGGCTCGTCTTTATCGCGCCGAGAAGCTCGTCGTACCGATTTTTCCCAAAGCCCGCCTGAATATAGTGCAGATTGGAGAGGTAATAATCCAGCTCACCCGAAAGCGGCGCGGAGTCTATCTTAAAAGGGATTATCCTCAGCTTTTTGTTCAGCGCCATATTTACTTCCTTAGGGACTTGGGTGGACGCGATGGAGTTTTTGCTGACAATTACGAGAAACACCCTGCACGCGGAAAGCGCGTTGGTTATCTCCGCCGCCCATCTGTCGCCCGCGTTGATCCTCGAGCTGCATATCCAGTAGGTTATGCCGTTCTGCCCGAGAAGCTCGGTGATTTCGTCGGCGGTTTTCTTGTCCTTGCTGCTGTAACTGATAAAAACGTCCATATCCTTTTCTCCGATGTCACTAAATCATAAGGGCATCTCTAAAAACCTTGTTTGAGATAAAATCAGCAGTGCACGCCGTCTGCTGCGTCAACCCTCCTCTCAAGGCATACAGCCTTGCTTCGTCGGCTTTCCTTGCAGCCGACGCACCCTGCCGATTTTCTCTTTTCAAACCGGTTTTTAGAGGTGCCCATAAAATGAAGAAAATCCGCGAATTATCGGTTTTCATATATTCATTATATATTAACATAAGGATTTTGTCAAATGTTTCATTTCTGCGCGGCAGAATAACGCTCGGAGAAATGTTACAAAAAACGGCGCACACGGCATATCGAAAAAATGCCATGTGCGCCGTGACGCAGGTTCTATACAGCCGCAATTGACCTCATATTCCGATTTATAAAGCCGACTTCGCGCGGTTGGATCTTGCAGACGGGCGCTTTTGGTTATTGGCTTCCGCAGGATATTTTTTGGAATAAATATACGGCATGAGCGAATATTCGTCAAGGTCGACCGAGCGCGAATGGATCGGCTTTTCGCCGCGTCTGAAAAGCCAGTTGCTCCCGACGGGCATATCGAGGATATCCGTAAGGGGCTTGTTGGCGCGCTTCGCGATGGTTTCCGCCGTTTCTACGTCATTTCCGCCCATGTATATCAGCGTGTCGCAGTTGTCGATTATCGTATGCGCGCTTCTGCCGTAGCCCTTTTCAAGCTGGGATTCCGACTGGATAACAATGGTCGCGGAAATGTTCCTCGAGCGGATATTCGAGATCATGTTCTCAAAGCCGTCTATCCTGCAATTTGTCCCGAAATCGTCCAGCATAAAGCGGACGGGAACGGGCAGCCTGCTGTCCTTGCATTCTTCGTCGGCAAACGAGCACAGCTTGTTCATAGCCTGGCTGTAAAACGTGTTGACGAGTATGTCCCTCGAACGGTCGGTGTCGCTCACTCCGATAAAAACGGCGGTCTTTTTCCTGCCGATCCGGCAAAAATCAACAGACGGCTTTTTCATCATCTCCCCGATCTCGGGAGTGTCGAGCGCGCCGATATTGCTCTGGATAGTCACAAGGACGGTGAACATCGTGCGGACGGGCGTCATGCGGAATTTGAGAAACTGCCGATAACACCACGGCTCGCGATTATACAGGATCGAATATCTGTTTTTTAGGCTATCCATTTTGTAGTCAAATTCACACTTTTCGCCCTCCGTTATCTTGTCTGCGTCTATGCAGGTCAGCAGCCTGCCTATCTCGCTGAACGTCAGCTTTTCAACGGGATACTCCGCCTCCACCATAAACGCTATTACGGCGGAGAGCAGAAGCTCGCCTACCTTGTCCCAGAAAGGGTCAGCCCTTG
>CAMEPN010000322.1 GCA_945931735.1 uncultured Clostridia bacterium | reverse complement strand
CGTCACGTAGTGACGCGTGTTCAAGCCGCAATTGCACGTAGGGAGAGGGGAGAACCACGGTTCTCCCCTTTCCCGAAGGGTGTTCGCCCCACTTTCCGTGTGACAACACAAGAAATTCAATTTAACAAAGAAAAGTGGTTCAAGGCACCGCCTTAATATCCGTTAAGCCCGACGGTGCTAAAGCGTCAATTTTGCGATAAAAGACAAAAAAAAACCGCGGACAAGGGGTTGTCTGCGGTAAGTTAAAACATTCGCCGACCGTTTGGGGAAAAACGGTTTTTTTATCGGCATAAATAATTGGGGAAAATATATTAAGAAGTATGTCAGCCAAAAGGCTACTATACTATCTTGCAAATATTTATTACAATATAATTATACCATGTATGCTTCCATTTTGCAACGATAAAATCATACAAATTTATCCGATAATATTTATTGTTTTTGTACAACAGCCATTCAGAAAACCATCAGTTGAGAAAAAGCTCCCGATACAAGCAGGACGATCGGCATGGTGATAATACCCGCGATAGTCGAAAGCGCGAACTGGTTCGAGGCGTACTCGGCGTCCTGTCCGTATTTGTATGCGAACATTATCGTTGAGGATGCAGTGGGGGCAGCGGCGGCAATGAGCACAATGTTGATTATCATCGGATCAGCGCCGAATATCGTCATCGGGACAAATAGCGCCGCAAGCAGAACGGGTACAATAAGCAGCTTGAACGCCTGAACAAAGTAAATGCGCTTGCATTTAAGCCCGCCGAGCAGTCCCGCCTTTGCAATGGTCGCGCCCGAAACCAGCATCGCCAGCGGGGTGTTCATCGAGCCGAGATAGTCAAGCGGGATCTGTATAAACGACGGCAGGCGCAGCCCCGTGAAGAACATGATAAGCCCGATGACGACCGCAAGTATCGCAGGAGAAAGTAATATCTTCACAAGCGATTTCGCAGTTTCCGACGTGCTGCGCTTACCGCCGTCGTTCATCAGAATAACGCCGTGCGTCCACAGAAAAGTGTTGAACACAGTTATAAAGCCGGTGAGGTAGAACACGCCCTCCGAGCCGAACGTCGCCTCAACAAGCGGTATCCCCATGAACGCGCAGTTTGAGTATATCATCGAAAAGCGTTCGACGCGCCATTGACTGCGGCCTTTCTTTACGAAAACGACCGACGCGATGATAAGAACGACGTGCGCGGCTACTGCAAGCCCGCCCGACCACAGCAGCCCTTTCAGAAGCGTCGGGTCAAACTCCGTCTGATACGCGTTGAAGATCACTATCGGGTTGATAAGCGAGATCGCAATGTTTGAAAACTGCTTCGTTGCCTCGTCGCCGACAAGCTTCTTTTTGTACAGAAAATAGCCCACTGCAAGCAGTATGAACATTATAAGCGCCTGATAGGCTATAACCATTGCCGATTCCATTTGTTCCACCTCATTTTAAAAATGCCGCAGTTTACCCGCAGCCGTTCGTCTTCGTCAGCCGCGGGCAACGTTGTCTTTATTTTATTTTTCGGGTCATTCCCTTTCGTAAAAGCGGCCTTGTCCGCTTCGGGGTCAGCCCTTTATGTCGGAAAGATAGCCGCTAAGCTTACTCTTAAGCGGCATTGTTATCGCGCTCGCGCATACTATCTTAATCGCGTCGCCGATAAGGAACGGGAGAACGCAGCTTATCAGCGCAGGCAGCAGCTCGGAGCCTGTCGCGACCATGAACCATGCCGTGCCGAAAATGTAGCAGGCAAGCGTTCCGAGCACCATTCCCACCGGCGCCGTCCAATGTCCCTTAGACGGGATATCCGAGAATATTCCCGTAAGCAGCGCACAAGGGATATAGCCTATGATATACCCGCCCGTTACGCCGAGGAGCTTCGCAAATCCGCCCGAAAAACCCGAGAAAACGGGAAGTCCGACCGCACCGATCATTATGTACAGCGCGACCGCGATCACCGCGCGCTTACCGCCGAGCAGTCCGCCCGCAAGATATACCGCAAATGTCGCGAGCGATATCGGAACAAGCCCCGGCATAGGTACGGAAAACGGCGCCGCAACGCATATTATCGCCGCAAATATTGCAATGAAAACCATGCTTTTCACGGAGAAAAGACGATCCTTTTTCTTTTCGTTCATATTATACTTCCTTTTGTCTTGTTTTTCATCTTTATTATTTTACAAAAAATATGTCGGATAGTCAAGTATATAATTGACCAATCTTTTTCCCCAAAAAGACTTATTTTAAGCGAATTGCCGACAGCTTCTCGTCCGAAACGAACCCGCGCAGCCCCTCGGAAACCATTTTGACAAGCACCTCGGTGAGCGCGGAGAGGTCTGCGGTGCAGCCGCTGTCGAACCACATCGAATACATCGAAAGCACGCCCGAAACCGTGAACTCCGATACGGCGGAAAGCGTCGTTTCGTCGGTAACCGCGCCGTCGTTTTTAAGCGACACAGACAGCGCACGGCACAGCATAGCCTTTATGCGTCCCTTGCTGAAAAGGTCGGGGTTGAGCTTCATCATCTTGACGTAAAAATCGCGCTCGCGCTCGATCTGCGCGCTGATATCGCGGAAAACGTCGCCGACGTCAAGCACGCTCGCGTTGTTTTTACGCATTATCTCCGCGAACCCCTCGAGTATCTCGTTCTCAAGCTCCGCCACCACGTCGCCTATTTCGCGGTAATGGCGGTAGAACGTCTTTCGGTTTATCATCGCGCGCGCCGAAAGCTCCGACACCGTTATCTCCGACAGCCCCTTTTCCGACATAAGCTCTACCAACGCACCGCGTATAACGCGCTTTGTCTTTATGACGCGAAGATCCTCTGCCATACCTCCGCCCCCTTTCAAAATATGCTTCTATAATACCATATCCCCCTTAAAAAGTCAAACGTTTTTTATCGCAATAGCGGCAGTCAAATTTTTT
>CAMEPN010000321.1 GCA_945931735.1 uncultured Clostridia bacterium | reverse complement strand
GAGAAATAAACGCCTTGTTCTGAACAGGCTTCTCGACGATAGGCAGGCTTCCGTTCCGCTTCGCCATCTCGTTCGGAAGCGGGATGTTGTTGTCGATGTCGTGGATATATGCCATGGCTATACTGCGCTGCTCGGGGAGCGTCATGGAATCGTTGCAGTAAGCGAAAACCTTGTCGAATTCGGCGCGCGCCTCCTGCTTCCTGCCGAGATTGGCAAGCAGCTCCGCAAAAACACAGCGATAGCGCGCCGCGTCGGCTTCGTTGTCCTTGTTTTCCTCTTCCTTTATCGCCTCGCTCAGGTGCTTTATTGCCTCGTCATAATTCTGAAGATCAATATACTTGAGCGCCGCTTCAAATTTGATATTCATTTTCTCGTTCCTTTCGTGTGATGTATTTTTTTATATTGTATCATATTACACGCGTTTTGTCAAAGAATTTTTATATTTTATTATTATCGCGCCGCAAATTACAATAATTTACAGATTGATTGCGACACCCTTTTCTCCGCTTCGGTGGTAAAATTTACACAGTAAATAGGAGCAATCAGGGCGGCATTTTGCCGCGGGAAAACGAAAGGAAGTTTAACATGGCGGAAAAAACGGCTGTATTGAAACGGGAAACAATGTGGACGCGCGTCCGCGCCTTTATGACGGACTATGCGGTGTGGGCGCTCGCGGGGTTCGCGCTGGAGCTTGGGGCGTCGGTGTCGGGGGCAGCGCCCGGCGCGTCGGCGCTTATTGCGGGGCTTTCGGGGAACAAGGGCTTCTCCGCCGCTGTCGGAGGATTGTTCGGGGCATTGCTGCGCGGCATTCCGGACTGCTTCATGGGCGCCGCCGCAATAGCTATTGTCCTCGCGGCGCGGCTAATACCCGATATGAATAATATAAAGCTCCGAACGGGAATACGCGCTGCGGCGGCGGCTGCGGCGTGCTTCTTCCCGCGCGCGGCGGAGATAACCGAGCCGTCCGCGCTGCTTTTCGGGATAGTCGCCGCGGTCACGTCGGGAGTATTCGCGGCGTGCGTCTGCCTGCTCTCCGAAAGCGTCAGCCTGCGCGGCTTTGACATTTCCGAGGAGCGCGACTGCGCAAAGGCGGCAGTCATAACCGCAGCGGTTTTCATGTCGCTCGGCGCGCTGGATTATCCCATAATTAATATAGGCAGGCTCGCGCTGGGGCTGCTGCTGCTCACCGTTACGGCGCGGAGAGGGCTTGCGTGGTGCGCCGTATTCGGTACATCGGCTGTGTTCGGTCTGTGCGCCGCCGACCCGCGCACGGGCGCAGCAGGCGCGGCGATAGCTTTCGCGGCGGCTGTCAGCAGCATTTTCTCCAAATACGGTAAGTTTATTCGCGCGGCAGGCTTTGTCTTTTTCGCCTGCGCAGGCGTGCTCGCGGCAGGTATCGACGACGGGACATGGTGCATTCTGACCGAAACGGCGCTCGCGGGCGCAGCGTTCGCCATTATCCCCGTGGAAAAAATCAAGACCGCCGAAAGCGATATCTCCGACAGCACGGTCGCAATGCTGCTGAGAGAACGTCTGTGCTTTGCCGCGGACGCTATCTCGGGAATAGGCAGGGGCATTGACGCCGCCGCGGAAACGCTCGACAGAAAATACGGGCTGACCCTCGAACAGGCAGCGGAGCGCGCCGCAGACCGCTCCTGCCGCTCCTGCCCGAACAGCATGATATGCTGGGGCGAGAAATACGAGCTGTTCAAGGGCGAGTTTTCGCGGCTGATAAAAATGGTAAGAAGCGGGACGGAGCTTACCGAACACTCCATTTCGCCGCAGTGCGCGGAAATATGCGTCGACAAAGCGTCGGTCGTCCGCGCGGTCACAAAGGAATACGAGCGGTTCCTCTCCGCCTCGGCTGACGAGCAGCGAATACGCGAAATGCGCCGTATATATACCGACCAGCTCGAGGGAATACATGATATCCTGTGCGACATGGGCTGTACAGGAATTGACCCCAAAAAGGCGGCGCGCAGCCGCACGGCGGAAAAGCGCACCGAAAAACTGCTAAGCGAATGCGGAATGACGGGCGCGCAGGCTTTTATTACATTTGACAGGCGCGGCAAGCTCCGCTTTGAGGCTTACGGCAACACCGAGCCGAATGTCGACCGCGAATACCTCGGCGGACTGCTCATCAACGCGGTCGGGCGCGAGCTTGAACTGCCCGAAATAACCTCAGGCGGCGGGCGCTGCCGCGTGACCGCGCAGGAACGCACTGCGCTCTCCGCAGAAATAGGCGCGTTCCAGCTCTGCCGCGGGAAAAACAGGGTCTGCGGCGACTGCTACGACAGCTTCACCGACGCGCAGGGTATATTATATGTGATACTCTCCGACGGAATGGGCAGCGGGAGCAGAGCGCGCGTGGATTCCGCAATGGCTTGCTCGGTCATTGCGCGGCTGCTCAAAAGCGGGATAACGCTCCCGACCGCGCTGGAAACGGTCAACACCGCGCTGATGGTAAAAAGCGCGGACGAAAGCTACGCAACGCTGGATATTTGCAGGATAGACCTCAATACGGGCGAATGCGCGGTGTATAAGGCGGGCGCGGCTGTGACGTATATAAAGTCCGCCGACAGGCTGATTCGCGCGTCGCTGTCCTCGCCGCCCGCCGGCACAGGCGGAAAGCTGACCGTTCCCGCGCAGAAGTTCACAGTCGCGGCGGGAGATATGATAATCATGACAACGGACGGCGCGGTGCTGGACGAGGAATGGCTCTCGCGCGAGCTTTCGCAGCCCTCAACGCCCAAGGAGCTTTCCGAGCGCATAGCCCGTGCCGCCAGAGCCGCCGAAAACGGCAGAGAGGACGACATAAGCATAATCGCCGTATCAGTCGGCGCATAAAGCAGGGTTTTTTATTGCAAAATTGACGGTTTGGCACCGTCGGGCATTTGAAATTAAGGCGG